>JBFHEQ010000239.1:0-5542 GCA_041584075.1 Hydrogenophaga sp. | reverse complement strand
CATCGCTGCCACCCAGCATCAGACCGAGCGCTGTGACCACATCCAAGCGTTATTCCGTTTTAGAATAGCGCCTGGATTGTCTTTCACAGGAGCGTTTGTCCATGCCGTTCGTCCTCCGTGTCCTCGCGTTGTTCGCCGGGCCGCTCGCCGCCGCCCTGCCCGGTCACGCGGGCGCCGCTCAGGCCCAGATCGCGGTGGCCGCCAACTTTGCCGCACCCATCAGGGCAGTGGGTGACTTGCTCACCCGGACCACAGGCCACACCTTGCTGATCACGGTGGGCTCCACCGGCAAGCTCTACGCCCAGATCAAGAACGGCGCTCCATTTGATGCATTTTTGGCGGCCAACACCGAAGCCCCGGAACGCCTCGAAACCGATGGGCTGGCCGTCCAGGGCAGCCGCTTCACCTACGCCACGGGCAAACTGGTGCTCTGGTCGTCCCGACCCGACCGCGTAGACCCCAACGGCCTGGTCCTCAAGCGGCCCGATCTGGGCAAGGTGGCCTACGCCAACCCCAAAACGGCTCCGTATGGCGCCGCCGCCCTGCAAGTGATGGAGGCCCTGGGCCTGAGCCCGAACCTGGCGCCGCGTCTGGTCATGGGCGAAAGCATCGGTCAGGCCTATACCTTTGCCTACAGCGGGAACGCCGACGTGGGTTTTGTGGCCCTCTCCCAAGTGCTGGAGGGTGGTCAACTCAAAAGTGGCTCCATGTGGCAACCACCCCAACACCTCTACAACCCCATCCGGCAGGATGCCGTCTTGCTTGTGCGAGGCTCGGACAACCCGGCCGCTCTGGCCCTGATGAAACTCCTCAAGAGCCCGGAAGGCAAAAGCCTGATCGGGTCCCATGGCTACGAGCCCTGACCCTCCAACGCACCACCGCATGGGCCTCACCCCCTCCGACCTGCAAGCCATTGGCCTCACCCTCCGGGTCGCCACGCTGACCACCCTCATCCTGCTCGTGGCCGGCGTGCCGCTGGCCTGGTGGCTGGCACGCTCTCGGTCCGTCTGGCGAAAACCCGTCGAAGCCCTGGTGGCGATGCCGCTGGTGCTGCCGCCCAGTGTGATCGGCTTTTACCTGCTGGTCCTCATGGGGCCACAGGGCGGGATCGGACAATGGACGCAGGCGCTGGGACTCGGCGTGTTGCCCTTCACCTTTGCCGGCCTGGTGGTGGGTTCGGTCGTGTATTCATTGCCGTTCATGGTTCAGCCTGTGCTGAACGCCATGCAGGCGCTCGGCGACCGCCCGCTGGAAGTGGCCGCCACACTCAGGGCCGCCCCTCTGGACCGTTTCATCCACGTCGTGCTGCCCTTGTGCAAACCCGGCCTGATCACCGGTGCCATCATGAGCTTTGCCCACACAGTGGGCGAATTTGGCGTGGTGCTGATGGTGGGGGGCAACATTCCAGGCGTCACCCGCATGGTGTCGGTCCAGATCTACGACCATGTGGAAGCACTCGAATACAGCGACGCCCACCGACTCGCCGCTGTGATGCTGGGTTTCAGTTTTGCTGTCTTGCTCGCGCTGCAGTGGATGAACCCTCAACGCAGGCGATCCACAGCATGAACACACCACGCCACCCAGGCATCCAGCTGCAATCCCGACTGGCACACGCCGGTTTTTCGCTGGACGTGGACCTGTCCTTGCCGGCCCAGGGCGTGAGTGCTCTCTGGGGTGCATCGGGCTCAGGAAAAACCTCTTGCCTGCGCGTGCTCGCCGGTCTGGAACCCCGAGCCACTGGTCGCGTGGTGGTCAACGGCGAAGTCTGGCAAGACAGTGCGGCCCAGGTTTTCCGCCCTGTCCATGAACGCGCCATCGGTTATGTGTTTCAGGAAGCCAGCCTGTTCGACCACCTCACCGTGGAGGGCAATCTGAAGTTCGGCTATCAACGCACCCCGGCCTCACAAAGGCGGTATGGCTGGGACCACGGCCTGGCCTTGCTCGGCATCACCGACCTGTTGTCGCGCCGCCCCCAGACGCTCTCGGGCGGCGAGCGCCAACGGGTGGCCATGGCCCGTGCCCTGGCCACCAGTCCTCAAGTGCTTTTGATGGACGAGCCCCTGGCCGCTCTCGACGCCCAGCGAAAGGCCGACATCCTGCCGTGGCTGGAGCAGTTGCACCAGCAACTGGACATCCCGGTGGTGTACGTGACCCATGCCATCGACGAAGTGGTGCGCCTCGCGGATCACCTCGCGGTCCTGGAAAAGGGAAAGCTGCTGGCCAGCGGGCCCGTGGCCGAACTGCTGTCGCGTTCGGACCTGTCTCTGTTCATCGGAGACCAGGCCTGCGCCATGATCGACGCGAAGGTCGCCAGTCTCCAGCCACACGCAGGACTGCGGTCGATGACGTTTTCTGCGGGTACGCTGCTGATGCCCTGCGATCCGGCATTGCCACAAGCACCTGGCCAGCCGGTGCGCCTGCGCATCCAGGCGCGCGATGTGAGCCTGGCGTTGTCACGCCCAGTGCAGACCAGCGTGCTCAACATCTTGCCCGCCACCGTGACCGCCTTGCACGACGACGGGCCCGGGCAATTGCTCGTTCACCTCAGACTGGGTGAGGGCACCAACGCTGCGGTCGTGCTTTCCCGGATCAGTGCGCATTCGGCCCGGCACCTGTCGCTGGAGCCTGGCACTCAGGTGTTCGCGCAAATCAAAGGCGTGGCCATGGTGCGCTGAATACGCCCCGCCGGTCCGGCAAACCAAAGCGCCATGAAAGCGCGGCTGTGGTCAGGAGGGCAATCGCTTCGCAATCTCGGCGACCAGTTGCCGCGCCAGCTGCAACTTCGAAGCCCTTGGCATCTCGACGGCCCCCCCCTCATCGATCAGCAACAAAGCGTTGTCGTCTTGACCAAAGGTATCGGGACCCATGTTGCCAACCAGCAATGGCACCCCCTTGCGCTCGCGCTTGGCCTGCGCATGGGCCAGCAGGTCTTCGCTCTCCGCTGCAAATCCCACGCAGTACAGCTGGCCGCTGCGCGCACGGGCGCCTGCTGCAATACCCGCCAGAATGTCGGGATTTTCAACGAACGACAGGGTCGGCACCTGGCCAGAACCGTCCTTCTTGATTTTCTGCTCGGCTGCGTTCAGGGGTCGCCAATCTGCCACGGCAGCCACAGACACAAAAACCGTGGCCGTCTGGCACAGCACATTGAGCGACTTTTGCATGTTGAGAGCCGACTTCACATTGATGCGCCCCACCCCGCGTGGCGTGGGCAGGCCGACGGGGCCTGCGACCAGCGTCACATGGGCGCCCGCCTCATGGGCCGCGCGCGCAATCGCGAACCCCATCTTGCCGCTGGACAGGTTGGTCAGGCCCCGCACAGGATCAATGGCTTCAAAAGTCGGCCCGGCACTCACCAGCACATGCTGCCCTTCCAGCACCTTGGGCGTGAAGAACCGCACCAGGTCGTACAACAGCTCTTCGGGCTCCAGCATGCGGCCATCGCCGGTTTCTCCGCAAGCCTGGTCGCCAGCGCCCACGTCCAGCACCGTGGCACCATCGGCTCGCAACTGCTCCACGTTGCGCTGGGTGGCCGGGTGGGCCCACATCTCCCGGTTCATGGCGGGCGCCAGCACCAGCGGCACCTTGTCCAGCGGACGGGCCAGACACATCAGGCTGAGCAGATCATCGGCCCGACCGTGGATCAGTTTGGCCATGAAATCCGCGCTGGCCGGCGCGATCAGGATCACATCCGCTTCGCGGCTGAGGTTGATGTGGGCCATGTTGTTGTTCACACCGCCCGAGGCGCGCGCGTCCCACTGAGAGGTGAAAACCTGCCGGCCCGACAGCGCCTGAAGCGTGACCGCCGTGATGAACTGCTCGGCAGCTTCGGTCATGACCACCTGAACCGTGGCGCCAGCCTTGATCAGGCCGCGACACAACTCGGCAGCCTTGTAACAAGCGATACCGCCCGAGAGTCCCAGGACAACGTGTTTTCCAGCGAGTTTGTTCATGTATTCAATGTATCAGTTCAGCATCGGGCAACCCGGTTCCGGCACCGGTCCGGCCCGGGGACCTGCAACGTAGATAATGAGGCGTCATTGCCCCACACACCGAAGCAACCATGAAAATCTCTCGCCCCCTCAAGACCCTGGCTCTCGGCAGCACGATCGCTTTGATGGCTGCATGTGGCGGAGGATCGGATGAAAGCAGTGACTTGGCCCCTACGGGTGCCGCACTGGCCAATGTCTGGTTCGCTGACAACGATGGATACTTTCCGCTGGACAAGGCAAGGGCCGACGGGAGCTTCTACACAGGTGCTGAAGCCGATTTTGGCACCGTCAACCCAGCCTTCAAACCCGACGACAAACTCAACTCTCGCTGGGCCATTGCAACAGCAGCCCAAAGCGACAGCCCATTGAGCTATTCCTTTGAGATCCAGGGTCTGGACACGACGCCATCTGCGGTCACCGAACTGAGAAACAACCTCAAAATTGACACAGAAACCGGTTTGATCACACAGTTTTGCGCAGGCTTCCCCGTCTGTTACTACAACCGGACCAACAACGCGGAGCACTTCAAGATCGATGTCACCGCCCAGGTCGTCGGCGGCAACGGCAAACTGACCCGCAGTTTCGTGCTGCAAGTGCGCGGCCACCATTGATTCGCGGCCAAGGCCAACCCCTCTTTTGCGAAGGATCCGGGAGACGGGGTAAAGCAGCCCTTTATAATCCCCATTTCCACCTCCTGCGAGCGACCGGCTCGCCCGAGACATGACCAAATTTGTGTTCGTCACCGGCGGTGTGGTGTCCTCCCTTGGCAAGGGCATTGCTTCTGCATCCCTGGCCGCGCTCCTGGAGTCCCGCGGCCTCAAAGTCACCCTCATCAAGCTCGATCCGTATATCAACGTGGATCCGGGCACCATGTCGCCTTTCCAGCACGGCGAAGTCTTCGTGACAGACGACGGCGCCGAAACCGATCTGGACCTGGGTCACTATGAGCGTTTCATCGAAACGCGCATGAAAAAGACCAACAACTTCACCACCGGCCGGATCTACCAGTCGGTGCTGGAGAAGGAGCGTCGTGGTGACTACCTGGGCAAGACCGTGCAGGTCATTCCCCACGTCACCAACGAAATCCAGGAATTCATCAAGCGCGGTGCGGGCATCGGCACGTCCGAGCCTGTGGATGTGGCCATCGTGGAAATCGGCGGCACCGTCGGTGACATCGAATCCCTGCCCTTCCTGGAGGCCGTGCGCCAGATGAGCTTGCGCATGGGGCCCAACAATTCGGCCTTCGTGCACCTGAGCTACGTGCCCTGGATCGCGGCCGCCGGCGAACTCAAGACCAAGCCCACCCAGCACACTGCGCAGAAGCTGCGCGAGATCGGCATCCAGGCCGACGTGCTGCTCTGTCGCGCCGATCGCCGGATTCCCGACGAAGAGCGGGCCAAGATTTCGCTGTTCTCCAACGTGCCCGAGTGGGGTGTGATCTCCATGTGGGATGTGGACACCATCTACAAAGTCCCCCGCATCCTGCACGAGCAAGGCCTGGATGGCCTGATCTGCGACAAGCTGCGCCTCAACACGCCGCCCGCCATCCT
>JBFHEQ010000238.1:0-5548 GCA_041584075.1 Hydrogenophaga sp. | reverse complement strand
GCCTTGGAGGGTGTTGCGTGTGGCGGCCGGCAGCGCGCCGATGTGTTTGTGGGCCAGTTCGTCCAGCGATTGTGACGGCTGGATGGCCAGCACCTGCACCGGATGGTAGGGCAGCGCCTCAGCGATGTGTGGCGGCAAGCGGGCCAGGGTGTGGCTCACGCGCTGCGCCTGTTCGACGTCGTGCATCAAGGTGTCGTGGAACACACTGGCCATGGCGTGGCCGGCAATCGTGCCGGCCGTGGGCTCGGCACTGTAACGACCGACCAGGCCTGAGCGTTGTGGCTGACCGACGCCGATGACCAGGATCCGCCGTGCGCCAAACTGGATGGCGGGCGACAGGGGTGACAGCTGGCGCATCGAGCCATCCCCGAAGTATTCCTTGTGGCCTTGTACCCACAAAGGCACGGCCGGAAAAATGAAGGGGATGGCACTGGATGCCATCAGGTGTTCGATGGTGATGGGCTGAAACGCTGCGCGCCGTCCCGGCCTGTGCCAGGGGTGCAACTGGTGGCCGGGAGCGGTCTGGCAAAAGGTCCAGTGTTCGCCCGAGGTGTAACTGGAGGCGGTGACACCCAGTGCCTCGATCACCCCGAGCGCCAGTGCGCGCTCCAGACTGGGCAGGTCGATGGCCCGGTGCAAGGTGTCGATCAGGGGCAGGGTGTCGAGCAGCGCCCGGTGGCGTCTCACCTGCCGCGCGAGGGTCAAGCCGGCGAAAACACGGTTGGCCCTCACCCAGCCGGGTGCTTCCAGGCAGTAGACGCGGTTCGAACGCAGCCCGCTCCAGAACGTCGCGAGTTCGGGCAGGGCCTGCAGGCCCATCAGGGCACGCCCGGCGAGGTAGCTCGCGTTCAGGGCGCCCGCCGAGGTGCCGAACAGCCACCGGAACGGGAAGCTGTTGGCATCGGTAGCGCTCACATGCGCTGCCCCGGTCATCACGCGGGCCAGCGCCTTGAGCACGCCCGCCTGGTAGGCGGTGCGTGCGCCTCCGCCCATCAGCACCAGTGCGCAAGACCTTTGGGCGGGTGTGGGCGCCTGCTGGTCAAAAAAGCTGGGGTTGATCAGGGTATCCAGGGACACGGGTGGCGTTTCCGAACGGTGGGGCGTGGGCGGCAAAGTACTGCTTGTATTCAAAATCATGACACAGGACAGGAGGGCCTCCGGTGCGGTTTCTCACGCAGGCGCCGTGTTCGTGGCTCGCAGACGTCAGTGCTCGCGCAGATCGGTCCTGGCGGTGCGCCGCACGTGACGCCGCAACCGCTGGCAGGCGCTGCCTGCGGTGCTCAGCTGATCTGGGTGCAAAGTCCCGCTGAGGGCTGCACGCGATACCTAAGACCACAGCTCCCCGGGGTGAACTGACCACCGAAGTACCTGTTGCAGTCCCTTGTTGCAGTGCGGGATTGCACGGGCTGGGATTCATGGGCATAGTGGGGTCAAGTCTTCCCCGTGGCCGCCCGGAAGGTCTTTCTTCAGGCGGCTTGTGTCAACCCGGAGCAAAAGGAGGCTCTTCTATGAACCTGACTATCAGCGGTCACCACCTCGAGGTCACACCCGCACTGCGCGGCTATGTCACGACCAAACTGGAGCGCATATCCCGACATTTCGACCAGGTCGTCGACGTCAAGGTGCTGCTGACAGTGGACAACCTCAAGGAGAAGGACTTGCGCCAAAAGGCCGAGTGCAATATCCACGTGAAAGGTAAGGATTTGTTCGCGGAAAGTGCCCATGCCGATCTGTATGCGGCGGTCGACGAACTCGCCGACAAGCTGGATCGCCAGGTTTTGCGTCACAAGGACAAAACCCAGGATCACCACCACGAATCGGCCAAACGCCTGATGTAAAGCCGTGGTCGAGCCGCTCGCGCCAGTGGCTGGCTCATGCTGCACTGCAGCAGGCCGCTTGAATTGTCAAGCGGCTTTTTTGTGTCCGAAGTCTAGCCAAGCTGGCTCAAGTCGGCATAATTTGCGGTCCAAGAGGCCTACATGAATCGACTATCTGCCATATTGCCCTCTGCACAAGTGTTGGTCAGCGTTGACGCGACGAGCAAAAAGCGTGCATTTGAAGAAGCTGGGCTGCTGTTTGAAACCCTGCACGGTCTCAACCGCGCGCTCATCACGGACAGCCTGTTTGCCCGCGAGCGACTGGGCTCAACGGGATTGGGCCACGGCGTGGCCATCCCCCACGGCCGCATCAAAGGTCTCAAGCAACCGCTGGCCGCGGTGTTCCAGCTGGCCAACCCGATCGGTTTTGATGCACCCGACGAATTGCCTGTTCAGCTCATGATTTTTCTGCTGGTGCCCGAAGCGGCGACCCAGAAACACCTGGAAATCCTCTCGGAAATCGCCGAGTTGCTGAGCGACAGCGCTTTGCGTGACCGCATGAAGGGGGCCGAAGAGGCTGCAGGACTGCATCAGATCATCACTGGCTGGCAGTCTGCCCACGCTGCGGCTTGAAGCCATTGTCCATACACCGAGTGGTTCAACCAGGCGGTGGAGCCCGGGCGTTCCCGTTTGCCTGACCGGTTGCGTATCCGGCTCCCCCACGACCTGATGTCATGAAGCCCACCGTCGTCAGCGCAGATGTCTTGTTCGAAGACCACCGCGACCCCCTCAAGTGGCAATGGGTGGCGGGCTTGGGCGCTTCGGAGCGGCGCTTTGACGAGGTCGCGATCCGCGAGGCCCGTTCAGGAGCCGACCTCGTGGGCTACCTGAACTACATTCATCCTTATCGGGTACAGGTCTGTGGTGAGCGTGAGGTCACCTACCTCACCAGCGCCGTGGATGATGACAACCGAAGGCGCGTCTCGCGCATCGTGACGCTGGAGCCCCCGGTGCTGGTGGTCGCCGATGGCCAGACGGCGCCCGATGCCCTGATGGCGATGTGTGAGCGTGCACAGATTCCGATGTTCGCCTCGCCTGAACCGGCCGCTTTTGTCATCGACGTGCTGCGCGCCTACCTCTCGCGCCACTTTGCCGACCGGGCTTCCATGCACGGTGTCTTCATGGACATCCTGGGCATGGGCGTGCTGATCACCGGGGAGTCCGGTCTGGGCAAGAGCGAGCTGGGGCTGGAGCTGATTTCACGTGGCCACGGGCTGGTGGCCGACGATGCCGTGGACATTTACCGCATCAACCAGACCAGCATCGAGGGTCGCTGCCCGGAGTTGTTGCAGAACCTGCTGGAAGTGCGCGGCATCGGTTTGCTGGACATCAAGGCCATCTTTGGTGAAACCGCTGTGCGTCGCAAAATGCGGGTCAACCTGATCGTGCACCTGGTGCGCAAGGAGACGCTGGAGCGTGACTACGATCGCATGCCCCACGAGCCCCTGTTCCAGGACGTCTTGGGCGTTCCGGTGCGCAAGGCCGTCATCCAGGTGGTGGCGGGGCGCAACATTGCCGTGCTGGTGGAGGCAGCCGTTCGCAACACCATCCTCCAGTTGCGCGGCATCGACACCTACCAGGAGTTTGTGGCCCGTCACCGGGCGGCCATGAGCCGCGGGGACTGATCCGCCTTCGACCGGCGGGGCACCCATCCCGGAACCTTTCAGCCTCGCGATGTCTGGCCGGTCTTGTGGGGGCAGTCTTTCTTGGCGCAGTTGGCGTACAGCGACAAAGCGTGTTCCTGCAGCACAAATCCCCGGCTCTTGGCCACCATTTGCTGGCGCTTTTCGATCTCCGGATCAAAGAACTCTTCTACGCGGCCGCAATCCAGGCACACCAGGTGGTCGTGGTGCTGGCCTTCGTCGAGCTCGTAAACGGCCTTGCCCGATTCAAAGTTGCTGCGGCTCAGCAGTCCGGCCTGCTCAAACTGCATCAGGACCCGGTACACCGTGGCCAGCCCGATGTCTGACTGCTCGTCCAGCAAGACGCGGTAGACGTCTTCCGCGGTCATGTGACGCTGTTTGGCGTTCTGGAACACTTCCAGAATTTTCAGCCGGGGCAGTGTGGCTTTGAGTCCGGTGCTTTTCAGTTCGTCGATGTTGGTCATGGGCATGGCGGCGAGAGACGGTTCAAGGGGCGGCGGCGCCGAAGCGTCGAACAGGCTTTTCCAAGGAATTCCCTGTGCATGAGCGGGCCTCGAGGGCCGGTCTCCAAGCGCTGGTGGCCATCGGCTTGCCACGACAGTGGCGCGGGTTTGGCGCCCAACGCGGTCCATGCGCAGATGAAAGACCTTTCCCAAGCCCCAAGGCTACAATGAAGCGATCATATCCCCAGCGTTGGGCGGGTGCACTTTTCCACTCTGATGCCTCCGGTTCCTGCACGCTTTTCATGGGTTGTATTCATGCTTCATTTCTTCCCCAGCCTGACCGCTTCGTCCGGCCTTTTTCGCCGGCTTGCCGGGGCATTTTTCGGGGGCGTGGCCCTTGTTGCGCTCGGTGCCTGCTCAGGCTTTCGCGACAAGCTGCCCTCGGCGCCCAGTGTCGGCAGCCTGATCACGCCTTACAAGATTGATATCGTCCAGGGCAATGTGGTGACGCGCGAGCAAGCCCAGGCGCTGCGCCCCGGCATGACCCGTGCCCAGATCTCTGACTTGTTGGGAACGCCTTTGCTGACCAGCGTGTTCCATGGCAACCGCTGGGACTATGTGTTCAGTTTCCGCCGGCAGGGTGAGCCGCTTCAGCAGCGCAAGCTCACTGTTTTCTTCAAAGACGAGGTGCTGGACCGCTTTGACGCCGATGAGCTGCCGAGTGAAACCGAATTTGTGGCCTCGCTGGACCAGCGCAAGAAACCCGGCAAACCGCCCGTGCTCACCGCGACGGAAGAGCAACTGAAAGCTTTCGACGCCAAGAATGCTGCGCCTGCCAGTGCCGGTGCGGCCCCAGCGACTGTGGCGCCGGGGACCAGTTTCCCGCCGCTGGAGACGCCCGGAGCCCCGAAATGAGCGCGGGGGTGCAAGCGCTTCCACACCGCGTGTGTGTGGCCGGCGCCAGTGGGCGCATGGGTCACATGCTGATCGACGCCCTGCGTGCCAGCGACGACTGCCAGCTGGCCGGGGCGCTGGACATCGATGCCAGTCCGAGCATCGGGCAGGATGCTGGCGCCTATGCGGGTCAGACTTCGGGCGTGATCATCACATCGGATGTTGCGAGCGGCTTGGGCCATGCCCATTGCCTGATCGACTTCACCCGTCCGGAGGGAACCATGGCCCATGTGCATGCATGCGTGGCCCAGGGAGTGAACCTGGTGATTGGCACAACGGGGTTCTCCGACGAACAAAAAGCCGAGATCGCCGAAGCAGCCAAACGCATCGCCATCGTGATGGCGCCCAACATGAGCGTGGGTGTGAATGTCACGCTGAAACTGCTCGAAATGGCCGCCAAGGCCATGGCCACTGGCTACGACATCGAAATCGTCGAAGCCCACCATCGGCACAAGGTGGATGCACCCAGTGGCACAGCGCTCAAGATGGGCGAGGTGATCGCGGACGCGCTGGG
This sequence comes from Hydrogenophaga sp., assembly GCA_041584075.1. GTDB lineage: Bacteria > Pseudomonadota > Gammaproteobacteria > Burkholderiales > Burkholderiaceae_C > Hydrogenophaga. The sequence continues at coordinate 117 of JBFHEQ010000238.1, read as the reverse complement.
GCGCGACCTCAAGGAATGTGGTGTGTTTGCCCGCGAAGGGGTGACCGGTGAGCGCGACCCGTCCTCCATCGGCTTTGCGACCATCCGGGGCGGCGATATCGTGGGCGACCACACGGT
>JBFHEQ010000237.1:0-5559 GCA_041584075.1 Hydrogenophaga sp. | reverse complement strand
GCGATCAGGCGCAGCTTGAGCACCTTGCGCAGGATGATCATTTCGGGCAACGACAGCGCAATCACGCTCATCATGAAAGCCAGCACCGTGCCCAGCGCCGCCCCCTTGGCCAGCAAGGCCTGCACGATGGGCACCATGCCCGCCGCACCGCTGTACATCGGCACCCCGATCAGCACCGCCAGCGGCACCGACCACCAGGCCTCTTTGCCCATGACCGACGCCATGAAATCGGCGGGTACCCAACCGTGGATACCGGCGCCCAGGGCGATGCCCAGCAGCACATAGGGCCAGACCTTGCCGACGATCCCGCGTACGCTGGCCAGGCCGGCGTCGATGCGCTCGGACAGGGTCACTGGCCGGTCTCCCCCGCTGGCAGCGAACCGGGGCATCTCTCGCACCCAGTCCTCCAGGTGGCGCTCCATCTTCAGCCGCCCCAGAATCCAGCCCGCAACGATGGCAATCGTCAGACCCAGAACCAGGTAGAGCAGTGCGACCCGCCAGCCGAACATGCCCAACAGCATCGCCAGCGCCACTTCGTTGACCATGGGCGCGGCGATCAGGAACGAGAACGTCACGCCCAGCGGCACGCCGGCCTGCACAAAGCCGACAAACAAGGGAACGGCCGAACAGGAACAAAACGGCGTCACCACACCCAGGCCGGAGGCCATCACGTTGGCCACACCCTCCCGGCGGCCGGCCAGCAAGGCACGGGTGCGCTCGGGCGTGAAGTAGGAGTTGAGCATGCCCATCAGGAACACCACCACCGTCAGCAGCAGCAACAGCTTGGGCGCGTCGTAAATGAAGAACTGCAGCGCGCCACCCAGGTGGCTGGCCCGGTCCACCGGCAGCCATGCCACCAGTGCCTCTGAAATGGGCGCCAGCGCCATGTACAGCAAGGTCACCGCCAGGGCGGCCAGGATCAGGAAGCTGCGGGGGTATTGCCTGGGCAACTGCAGGACGGGGCCGCGCGGCCCCAGGGAGGCGGACAGGGACATGTTGAATTCCTTTTGAAGGCTGGGTTCGTGTTCGTCGAAGGGGAGACGAACGAAGCTGCAAAAGGATTCAGACCAAGGATTCAGGCCCGGAATTCAGCCCCTCGTTTCGGCTGGAGCCGGCCGACGGCTCAATGGCGCCCGGCGGCACAAGACATGAGGCGAAGCACTTCAGGGCATATGGCAGCACACGGAGCCGCCGTCGTCAAAACCAACCTGGCAGTCGGCCACCAGGCGTTCACGCAGGCGCTGGCGTGCCCGCAGCAGGCGGGACTTGGTGGCTGGCAGGCTCAGCCCGGCCAGCTCCGCGTATTCGCGCACGGTCTGGCCCTGGAGGTCGCAAGCGCGCAGCACGGCAGCCTCTTCCGGCGCCAGCTTGGCGATCACACTGATCAGGCAATCGGCCAGGGCATCGACGGGCGCCACCTCGGCCACGCCAGGGTCGGCGATGGGCGCGTCGTCGGCCAACGGTTCGGTGGCATGCGCCGTACGGCTCCGGTCAATCAGCGTGGTGCGCGCCACCTGAAACAACCAGGCGCGCGGATTGTCCAGCGTCTCGAAACCCTGGCCCTGCCGCAAGGCTTTGACGAACACGTCTTGCAGCACGTCATCGGCCGACGCCGAATCTCCACCCATGCGCTGTCGAAGAAAGCCCAGCAGCTCACGCTCGTGCGCCAGCCAGGCCTGGGCGACGCAGCCAAAGGCGGTGCCGGGTGATGGGGCCGCGGAAGGCTTCATTGTTCTGCCTCCTGGTACTGTGTCAGGCCTCGACCGGCACCTGCACCGGCGTCAGGCTGCGCGCCGCCGCCTGACGCAGTGCGGTGCTCAAGGCGTCCAGCACGTCGGAGCTGAGATTCCAGCAATGCCAGTAAAGCGCCACGCTCAGACTCTGACGTGGCGCAAGGTTGACCAGTTCGCCCCTGGCAATCAGATCGCGCACCTGCAGCTCGGGCAACACGCTCACGCCCCAGCCCGCCTGAACCGCCCTGACCCGGCCTTCGCTGGACGGTACAAACAATTGCTTGAGCATCACACGAGGCAGACCGAAGGCCCGGCTGACAAATTCGTGCTGCAGATGGTCCTTGCGGTTGAACGCCACAAATGGCACTTTGTGAAAGTTGTGGGCGCTGAGCCCTTTGGGCAGCTGTGTGGCCGCAAAGGACGCGGAAGCCACAGGCACGTATTCCATGGTGCCCAGCGCTTCCATCTTGCAGCCGCGCAGTGCCTGCCCCAGCGACGTCACACAGCCCAGCACCTTGCCTTCGCGCAACCACTCGTGGGTGAACTCCTGGTCGTCGGTGATGATTTCGATGGGCAGACCGCCCTGGGCCAGCGCGTTGAGCGCTGGCAACGCCCAGGTGGCGATGCTGTCGGCGTTGATCGCGACCGCAATGCGCTCTTCTTCTCGACCGTTGCCGGCCGAACTCGGTGCGAGTTCCTTGAGGTCTTTTTCCAGATCCGCGCGCAACAGGCGCATCATCTTGGCATGCTTGAGCATGAGCTGACCCGCCGAGGTCGCTTTCAGGGGGCGGCTGCGCACAATCAGCACGGTGCCCACCTGGGCCTCCAGCGCCCGCAGGCGCTGCGACACGGCCGACTGGGTGATGGACAAACGCTGGGCGGCGCGTTCAAACCCGCCCTCCTCGATGATGGCGGCCAGGCACTCCAGCGCGTCGGGGTCAAAGGTGCTCAAAAGTTGTCTCCTGTGAAGAGAGGAGACCGCCCGCAAGCGATCAGATTCCCTTCGGCATGTTCATTAGTTTTTCTGATGCAGTTGATTTTAGTTTAATTTCACTTCACGAACAGCCCCAGATTTTTCATACTCCGCTTCTGAACTTTTTTCCCTCGTTTCGGAGCGCGTCATCATGCAAGTTGTGATTTTGGGTGCAGGCATCATCGGCGTGAGCACGGCGTGGCATTTGCTGCAGCGTGGTCACGAAGTCACCATCGTCGACCGCCAGCCCGAAGCGGCGCTGGAAACCAGCTTCGCCAACGCGGCCCAGATCTCAGTGAGTTACTGCGAGCCCTGGGCCAACCGCGATGCCCCGCTCAAAGCACTGAAGTGGATGTTTTCACCCACCGCGCCCCTGTTGTTCCGCCCCCAGATGGACCCGGCCCAGTGGCGCTGGGGCCTGCAGTTCCTGGGCCAGTGCAACGATGCCGCCTTCGAGCGCAACGTGGCGCAAATCGTGGCCCTGGGCGCCTACAGCCATGCGGCGCTGAAAGACGTGGTGGCCGACACCGGCATCGAATACAACCGGCTGGAATGCGGCATCGCCCACTACTACAGCGAGCAGCAGTCGTTTGACGGCGCCGCCGAAGCCGCTGCGTTGATGCAGAAGTTTGGCGTGAAGCGCAACATCCTCACCCGCGAAGAGCTGCTCAAGGTGGAACCCGCGCTCAACGCCTACGCCGACCGCATCGTGGGCGGCACCTTCACACCGTCCGACGAGTCGGGCGACGCCAGGGTGTTCACCCAGCAGCTCGCCGCCCTGTGTGCGCAACGTGGCGCACAGATGCTGTTCAACCACAGCGTCGAACGCATCGAGACCTCCGGCGGTGCGGCCACCGCCGTGCAGGTGCGCGACCTGACCAGCCAGCAGGTGCGTTCGCTGAAAGCCGATGCCTATGTGGTGGCCTGCGGCTCCTACACCACGCCTCTGATGAAATCGGTGGGGATTTCGGTGCCGATCTACCCCGGCAAGGGCTACAGCACCACCCTGCGTGTGCTCGACCCCAGCAAAGCGCCCCGGGTGAGCATGATCGACGACGCCATGAAGATCGCCATGTCGCGCCTGGGTGACCACATCCGCGTGGCCGGCACCATCGAGCTGGGTGGTTTTGACACCGCGCTGGACACACCGCTGGCCAAAAAACGCTGCAACATGCTGGTGCGCCGCATCGAAGAGGTGTTTCCCGGCATGGCCGACACCCGCACGCCCGAAGAAGGCGGCGACCCGCAGTACTGGACCGGCCTGCGCCCCGCCACACCCACCAACATTCCCATGATCGGGCGCACCCAGATCGGCAAGCTCTGGATCAACGCCGGCCACGGCACCCTGGGCTGGACCCACGGCGCGGGCTCGGGCAAGGCCCTGGCCGAGCTGATCAACGGCGAAGCGCCTGCCATGGAGTTTGGCTTCACGCGGCAGACGCCCGTGGCCCGTCGCAGCCACGCGGCCAACCCGTCCGCTGTGCAGCCTCTGCCCAGCCGGGCCTGAAGTCGGGGGCGCACCCCGAGCGGGTGTCAGCCGACTTTGTTGACCTTCGCCTTGGCCTTGTCCTTGACCGGCACCACCCTGGGTGAGTTGTCCACCGGTGGCTTGATGCGTTCGCTCATGTAACGCAGCAGGTCCAGCCACATCTGGCGCATCTCGGCGTTGAGTGGGGTGCGGAAGGCGCTGGGCAGCTCGATGGTGACCACGGGCATGCCTTTGTGCACACCGCCGTAGTTGCCCAGGCTGCCCGGGTAGATGCCCACCTGGTCCAGGTAGAGGCGACCCAGCTTGGGCGGTGGTGTGCCCGGGCCGTCGAAGTCCAGCACCCCGTAAGGCGCGTGGATGCTCACGATCATGTCGGGCTGGAAACGCTCCATTTCGTCAAAGAAATAACGCGACTCCGGCTCTGACAAGGGCTTGGGACCGGGCCAGCGCCGTGGATCTTTTCGGGTGCGTTGCTCCCAGTACACCTTGGCGTCGCGCTCCCAGTTGGGTGTGGGGAAATTGCGGTTGAGGTCCACCCCGTTGGCGTTCATGCGCGAAGCCGGCCGCTTCATGAGGCCATCGGGGTTGAGCGCTGGAATGAAGCGCCAATGGGCGTTCGACGGGGTCTCCACCGCCTTCTGGATCCAGTGCAAAGCCAGCGCGGCGGAAGACAGTTCATCGCCATGGATGGAGCCGATCACCAGCACCCGCACCTGGGCCTCGGGCGCCACCACGTCGCGGTAGTACAGGGTGCGGCCCTGCACCGAGCGACCCACCGTGGGTTTGAGCTGTGCCGCTTCGCACAGCGGCATCTTGACGTTGGGCAGGCGGGCCACCAACTCGGCACACGGATCGCTGCCCTGGATATCGGCCAGCGGGTGGCCCGGACCCCGGGCCGGCTGGCCGGCTGCGGCGGCCATGGCCGGAAGAGCCGCCGCGATCAAGGTGACCAGGGGCGTCAGGAACAGAGAAGAAATCTTGCGCATCCCGGCATTTTAGGGAAGGGAGCAGCAGGCCCGCCACCAACGGGTTTCTCCATGGACCAGGACGGGCCTGGGACCGTGGCAGACCCCGCTGTGCATCACGCGTCTTCTTCGCCCGCTTTGTGCAGCGTTTCACGCCCCATGCGGTCCAGGATGCGCTCTGCCGCCCAAGGCAACCTCAGGGCACCGCAGCGGCTGTCGCGGCAAAGGCGTTCCAGTGGCAGGTGCTTCATCATGCTCTGACCTCCACAGGTGCGGATGGCGAGGCGCGCCATGTCGTTGGCGCCTTCCATCACGCGGTAGTGCGCCGCGCAGAGGCGCATCTCTCTTTCATCCTTGCTGGGGTTGGGCCTGGCTTCCTGGATGGCGCGCACGAAGATG
>JBFHEQ010000236.1:0-5588 GCA_041584075.1 Hydrogenophaga sp. | reverse complement strand
GACAGCCTGACCCGGTGGTGGGGGCGGTTCAACGATCCTGTGCTGGTGCGATGGATCGCCCGGGCCCAGGAACAAAGTCCGACACTGGCAGCGGCAAGGGCGCAGGTGTTCGCCGCAAGGGCTGCGTACCAGGCTGCGGACGTGCTGGCGGGACCGCAGGTCGCGGCCGTGGCGTCGGCGTCGCGCGGACAGAGTTTTGACGAGACGACGATCGTGGGCACCAGCCTGGGGGTGGGTCTGCAGGCCTCATGGGCGATCGACCTCTGGGGTGGCAACCGGGCCGGAGTGTCCCAGGCCGAAGCGCAACAGACCGCGGCCCTGGCCGGGTGGCACGATGCCCGGGTGCTGGTCGCTGCCGAGCTGGCGCAAACCTATTTTGCTCAGCGCCTGTGCCAGGTCCAACTGCGCGTGGCGGAGCGTGATCGCGATTCCCGGGCCACCACCGCCCAGGCAGCGGCGCACACCGAACGCGCAGGCCTGACCGCACCCGCAGTGGCAGCGCTGGCCCGTCCCAGCGCTGCCGACAGCGTGGCGCGCGCCCGTCAGCAAGCCGATGCGTGTGAACGCCAGACCAAGGCATTGGTCGCCCTGACCGGTTTACCAGAGCCCGACGTGCGGGCCGCACTGGCCACCGTGCCGGACAACTTCACCTCGGCAGCTGTGGAAAGCGCACTGGCCGTGAAGGCTGTGCCCATGGACTCCCTGCGTCAAAGACCCGATGTGGCCCGCGCCCAGGCCAACTGGGTCGCTTCGGCCCAGGGGGTGGGTGTGGCCCGTGCCGATATGCTGCCCAGCCTGTCCTTTTCGGGCAACTGGCTGCGCAACCACTATTCGACGGGGTCATTTGACGCGGCTTTCAACACCTGGTCCATTGGACCCTTCAGCATGACGGTGCCAGTGGTGGGCCGTGGCGCCTTGCAGGCCCGTACCGATGCCGCCGAAGCGCAATACGCCGCGAGCGGCAAAGCCTATGCGGCCACTCTGCGCCAGGCGGTGGCAGAGGTGGAGGGGGCTTTGGTCTCGCTCGATGGTTTGCGCCAGCGCGAAACCAGCACGGGCACCGCGCTGGCGGGTTACACCCAGTCGTTCAACGCCACCGAAGCCCGCTACAAGGTCGGGTTCGCCAGCCTCAACGAACTGGAGGAGGCCCGCCGCTTGCAGCTCAACGCGGAAAGCAGCACCGTTGCCCTGCAGCAAGAGCGCATCAACACCTGGATCAGTCTCTACGTCGCTCTGGGCGGCGGCTTTGATCCTGAAACCAACCTTTCTGCTTCCAAAGAACCCTCATGAACGCATACACCTCCAACGTGAAAATCCCGCGCTTGGGCATCAGCTGGACATGGGTCGCGATGGGCCTGGCCACCATGGCGCTTGTCGCCTGCCAGCCCAAGGTCGACGAAGACACAACCGCCGCCAACGGTACGTCGGCTGAAGGCGGTGCGACCACCGACAGCGTCGGCGAAGCGGTCAAGCCCTCGATGACGGTCACGGTCGAGAAACCCAGTACGGAGAACGTCGGGCTGCTGCTCGACGCCAACGGCAACGTCAGCGCCTGGCAAGAAGCCAGCGTGGGGGCCGAAGTGAGTGGACTGCGTCTGGCCACGGTGACGGCCAATGTCGGCGACCGCGTGAAAAAGGGACAGGTGCTGGCCACCTTCGTCACCGCGACGGCCGAAGCCGAAAGCTTGCAGGGCAAGGCGGCGGTCATGCAGGCTGAGGCGAACGCCGAGAATGCCAAGGCCGATGCCGACCGGGCGCGCTCCATTGCCGACACAGGCGCGCTGTCGCAATCGCAGATCGCCCAGTACCTGACCGCTGAAAAAGTCAGCAAGGCGCAATGGGAAGCCGCCAAGGCGGCCTATGGGGCCAGCCAGGTGCGCTTGGGCAATACCTCGGTGAAAGCGCCGGATGACGGCGTGATCTCAGCCCGCAGCGCCACCGTCGGTGGCGTGGTGGGTGCGGGCCAGGAGCTGTTTCGCATGGTGCGCCAGGGGCGCATGGAGTGGCGTGGCGAAGTCACACCGAGCGAGGTGGGCCGCGTGAAACTGGGTCAGGACGTCCAGGTGACGCTGTCCACGGGCACGGAGCTGGCAGGCAAGGTGCGAGCCATCGCCCCTGTTGCCGATCTGCAGACGCGCAACATCACCGTGTACGTGGACTTGCCACGCCACGAAGAGCTGACAGGGGGCACGTTTGCGAAGGGCCGTTTCGTGCTCGGCGAAAGCGCCGCGCTCACCGTGCCGGCCACGGCCATCGTGGTGCGCGACGGCCACAACTATGTGTTCGTCGTTGGCGCGGACAACAAGGCCGCGCAGCGCAAGGTGCAGACCGGGCGCAGGGTGGGCGAACGGGTTGAGTTGCTCGACGGCTTGAAGCCCGAAGAAGCGGTTGCGGTCAAAGGCGCAGGCTTCCTCAACGAAGGCGATCTCGTGAAAGTAGTGAAGTGATGAAACGGATGCAACCCATGATTCGCTGCGCACGAGATGACTTAAAACCGAGGGCACCGCGGAACTGGCTTTGCCAGGCCGCCAGTGCCGCCCCCTCTGGGAGTATCGCCGAAGGCGATGCGGGGGGAGGTTTATCCAAATGAACGTCTCCGCCTGGTCCATCAAGAATCCGATTCCCGCCGTCATGCTGTTCGTCATGCTGACGCTGGCGGGGCTGTATTCCTTCAACGCTATGAAGGTGCAGCAATTCCCGGATCTGGACGTGCCCAACATCACCGTGGTGGCCAGCCTGCCCGGCGCCGCGCCCAACCAGCTCGAAAACGACGTCGCCCGCCCGATTGAAAACGGCATGGCGTCGCTGCAGGGGCTCAAACACATCTACACCAAGGTGCAAGACGGCGTGGTCACCATCACGGCCGAGTTCCGCATCGAGAAGAACACCCAGGAAGCGCTGGACGACGTGCGCTCGGCCGTGGCCAAAGTGCGCGGCGACCTGCCATCGGATATTCAGGAACCCATCATCAACAAGGTGGAGCTGGCCGGTGGTGCGGTGCTGGCCTACACGGTGAGCTCCGACAAGATGGACGACGAGGCGATCTCGTGGTTTGTCGAAAACGACATCAGCAAGCTGTTGCTCTCGGTGCAGGGCGTGGGCGCGGTCAACCGCGTGGGCGGCGTGGACCGTGAGGTGCAGATCCTGGTCGACCCGCTCAAACTGCAGTCCCTGGGCACCACCGCAGCCGACATCTCGCGCCAGTTGGCGCGCGTGCAGATCGAAAGCGCCGGTGGCCGAGCCGACATCGGCGGCAGCCAGCAGCCCTTGCGCACCCTGTCAGCCCTGAAATCGGCCGAAGACCTGGCGCAGCTGGAGTTGTCGCTGTCGGATGGTCGCCGCGTGCGGCTGGACCAGATCGCCGAAGTCAAAGACACGGTGGCCGAACCCACGGCCGCCGCTTTCCTGGACGGCAAGCCGGTGGTGGGCTTTGAGGTGGCTCGCAGCCGCGGTGCCAGCGAGGTGGAGGTGGGCCAGGGCGTTCGCGAGAAGCTCAAGGCCTTGCAGGTCGAACGGCCCGATCTGCAGATCACCGAGTCCTTCGACTTCGTGACACCAGTCGAAGAGGACTTCGATGGATCCATGACGCTGTTGTACGAAGGCGCGATGCTGGCGGTGCTGGTGGTGTGGCTGTTCCTGCGCGATTTCCGCGCGACCATCGTCTCGGCCGTGGCCTTGCCGCTGTCGGCGATCCCGGCCTTTATTGGCATGCATTACCTCGGGTTTTCCATCAACGTGATCACGCTGCTGGCCATGTCGCTGGTGATCGGCATCCTGGTGGACGACGCCATCGTGGAGGTGGAAAACATCGTGCGCCACATGCGCATGGGCAAAACCCCTTACCAGGCCGCCATGGAAGCGGCCGACGAGATCGGCCTGGCGGTGATCGCCACCACGTTCACCCTCATCGCCGTGTTTTTACCCACGGCGTTCATGGCCGGCATCCCCGGCAAGTTCTTCAAGCAGTTTGGCTGGACGGCTTCCCTGGCGGTGTTTGCTTCCCTGATCGTGGCGCGGGCACTCACGCCCATGATGGCGGCCTACATCATGAAGCCGTTTGTGACTGCAAAAAACCGCCCCAACTGGGCGAGGCGCAGCCCCTTCATGGAGCGGGTGTGGTCCTGGACCAGCAGCCAGAACGAACCCGCCTGGCTGAACACCTACGCCGGATGGGCGGCCTGGTGCATCCGGCACCGTTGGCTCACGATGTTCGGTGCAGGCCTGTTCTTCGCGGGCTCCATCATGCTGATCCCGTTGTTGCCGCAAGGCTTCATTCCAGCCGACGACAACTCGCAGACGCAGGTCTACATCGAATTGCCGCCGGGTGCGACCCTGCAACAGACCGTGGCCACGGCCGAGCAGGCCAGGCTGCTGGTGTCGGCTGTGGACAACGTGAAGTCGGTCTACACCACCATCGGCTCCGGTTCAGCCGGCAGCGATCCTTTTGCGCCCCAGGGGGCATCCGAATCGCGCAAAGCGGCACTGACCATCCAGCTCTCCGAGCGCGGCGAGCGCCCACGCAAGCAGGTGATCGAAAATCAGTTGCGGGAGGCGATGTCGAACCTGCCGGGTGTGCGCAGCAAAGTGGGCCTGGGGGGATCGGGTGAAAAGTACATCCTCACCCTGACCGGCAACGACTCAAACGCCCTGTCTGTGGCCGCCAGCGCCATCGAGCGCGACCTGCGCACCATCAACGGGGTGGGCAGCATCCAGTCGAGCGCGGCGCTGGTACGCACCGAGATCAGTGTCACGCCCGACCTCAGCAAAGCCGCTGACATGGGTGTGACCAGCGCGGCCATCGCCGAAACCTTGCGCATCGCCACCGTGGGCGACTACGACAGCGCCTTGCCCAAGATGAACCTGCCGCAGCGCCAGGTCCCCATCGTGGTCAAGCTGGCCGACGATGCCAAGACCGATCTGGACGTGTTGGCCCGCCTGGCGGTGCCTGGCGCCCGAGGGCCTGTGATGCTGGGCCAGGTGGCCACACTGACCTTTGGGGGTGGCCCGGCGGTGATCGACCGCTACGACCGCTCGCGCAACATCAACTTTGAGGTGGAACTGGCCGGCATCGCGCTGGGCGACATGAAGACCGCTGTGGAGAAGCTGCCCAGCTTGAAAAATTTGCCCGCAGGCGTTCAGGTCCTGGAGATTGGCGACGCCGAAGTGCAGGGTGAGCTGTTCGCCAGCTTTGGCTTGGCCATGCTCACCGGCGTGCTGTGTATCTACATCGTGCTGGTCCTGCTGTTCAAGGCTTTCCTCCACCCCTTCACGATTCTGGCGGCTCTGCCTTTGTCGCTGGGAGGCGCGTTCGTGGCCCTGCTGATCGCCGACAAGAGCTTCTCCATGCCTTCGCTGATCGGCCTGATCATGCTGATGGGCGTGGCGACGAAAAACTCCATCCTGCTGGTGGAGTACGCCATCGAAGCCCGGCGCGAACATGGCATGGACCGTACCCATGCCATCCTGGACGCATGCCACAAGCGCGCGCGCCCCATCGTGATGACCACCATTGCCATGGGCGCCGGCATGATGCCCATTGCCATTGGCTGGGGTGCCGCCGACAGCAGCTTCCGCTCGCCCATGGCTGT
>JBFHEQ010000235.1:0-5642 GCA_041584075.1 Hydrogenophaga sp. | reverse complement strand
GTGGCCAACGGGGGGCCCAACTGCTGGTCGTCGTCAATGAGCAAAATCTGGTGCATACGGCATTTTCACATCGCGGCGCGGTGTCGAGCGATCAGGCGCCGCAGGCGGTGTTGCACGGGGGCTGCCAGCGCATCAAACCGGTCGGCGATGGACAACAACGCCGGCAGCATGGGCAAGGCTTCCACCGGTTTTCGGCGCGACAGCCCGGCCCACAGGCCCAGCGCGTGCTCCCGGTCAAACCGCGGCCCCCACACCAGGGCCAACAGCTCGGCGTGGGGGTCTTCGCTGCCGGCCAACAAGGCCGGTGCAAACGATCGGGACTGCTGGGTCAGCAGCCGCAGGGGTGTTGGCGCGAAAGGCATGGTCAGCCTCCCGTTCACATCAACCGCGACCCCACCAGCCGTGGCGGCGTTCCAGCTTTTCACGCACCTGCTTTTGTTGCTCGGGATTCAGGCTGTCGTAAAAATCGGCCAAAGCGTTGATGGTTTGCGGGGCGTTGCCCTGAATGGCCTGGGTTTTCTGGTCGAGCATCGTTTGTGCCTTGCTGCGGTCAAACTTCTCACCAGCGATCAAGGCCTTGAACTCCGTGCGGGGATCGGCGCTTTCACCCCGAAAGGCGGTGCGCGAGGCAATGATCTGATCGGCCAGGGCACCCAGCTTCTGCTTTTGCGCCACATCGAGCTCCAGCTTGCCGCTGATTTTTTCGACCACCTTGCCGCGCACCTCGCTCACGCGTTCGGTGCTCCAGCCCTCGCCGTGATGGCCGCGTGATCCGCAGGCGGTGAGACCGCCCAGCAACACGGTGGCGCTGGCGAAGCCGATGAGCGATTTTTTGATCCAGGGTTTCATGATGGTGTTCCTTTCGGGCATGTGTTGAACATGACCACCATGGTGCCGGGACCGCGCTTCGCTGGGGTGTCTGTACCGTCGCGGTTTATTTCGGTTTGTATCGACCCACGCAGGCCTGCCCTGCCCTTGTCCGGCAGGACGGCCCCCAGCCCCTCAGAAGACCTCTGTGTCCACTTCGCTGCTGGCTTGCGCGTTGTAGCGGCTCCCACGCACGGAACGCTCGTTGATCAACGCATCCAGGCGGGCGATCACTCCCTCTGACAGCACCACATCCACGGCACCCAGATCGTCGAGCAAGTGTTTCACGGTGCGGGTACCGGGGATGGGAAGGACGTGTTGCCCCCGGTGCAACAACCAGGCGATGGCCAGTTGCGATGGAGTGCAGCCCAGCTCTTGGGCGATGCCAAAGTAGCCGGGCAACAGCGTGGCGTTGGCCGCATAGTTCTCCGGCGAAAACCGGGGCATCGTTCGGCGAATGTCTTTTGCGTCCAGCTGAGTGACATCCATCTCGCTGCTGAAAAACCCGCGCCCCACCGGGCTGAAAGCAACGAACGCCGCACCCACCTCTTTGCACACATCCAGCACCGCAATTTCAGGGTTGCGCGTCCACAAGGAGTATTCGGTTTGCACCGCCGCAACCGGGTGCACCGCATGGGCCTTGCGCAGGGTCTTGGCCGACACTTCCGAAAGCCCGATGGCGCGGATCTTCCCTGCCCGCACCAGATCACTCAAGCCGCCCACACTTTCTTCGATGGGCACTTGCTTGTCCCAGCGGTGCAGGTAATAGAGGTCGATCACATCGGTTTTCAGGCGCCTGAGTGCAGCCTCACAAGTGGCTCGCAGGGTTTCGGGCCGGCCGTCGATCACACGCACCAGCTTGCCGTCACCATTCACGTCCACGCCCTGCATGCCGCATTTGCTGGCGAGCGTGAATTCGGAGCGGCGTGGGCTCAGGTACTTGCCCACCAGGGTTTCGCTCACGCCAAAACCGTAAAGCGCTGCCGTATCGAAGTGGGTGACCCCGGCATCCAGCGCGGCGATCAAAAGCTCTTCTGCTTCGGCTTCTGAAATGGGGGAGCCATAGGCATGGCAGATGTTCATGCAGCCCAGTCCGATGGCCGAGACCTGGAAGGGGCCGAGTTGGCGTTGTTGCATTCGAAACTCCTCGGTAACGTGAAATCAAAGAACCTGAAGATCTTGAACGAAGACGACCTCGCAGCCACCTGCGCCCGAATCGTCGCGGGTCAGGGAACTGCGCCACCGCCAGCCGTCGTCGCCCTGTGCCTCGATCAACCAGCCATCGATGCGAACCACCTGCCCCACACGGACGGATTTGAGCTGGCTGGCCAGCGCGGCGTTGGCCGGAATCATGTGCATGTTGGCACTGGACCGCTCAATGTCCCGGCGTGGAATCGGGAACTCATCGACACGCCAGAAATAGAAACGGTTCGACTGGCTGATCTTGATTTTTTCGAGCACAGCGCTGTCGGACATCTGGCCCCAGCCCAGCGCCAGATCGATCGGCGACAAGTCCGCCTCGCGGCCGACGCTGTAACGCTCAGCACCCAGCACCCTCGCCTCGACTTGAAACTTCTGCAATGGCTGCAGGGTGTAGCCCTTGAACGGGAAGCCAGGCGCCTGCTGATCCAGCTGTCTTGGCACATCGGGCGCCACGATCCCTTGGCCCACCTCCACCGGGCGGGTTTGAAGGTGCTGGTAGAGGCCAAATCCGACGAGCGCGACGAAGGCGAAGGTTTTCCAGTTCATCTGCGCAGGATAGCGCCTCGCGTACGCCCCGGATCACGCCAGCTGGCGCTCCAGATCGTTCAACACCTGATAGCAGTTGAACACCTGCGCCACGCTGCTGTTGGGCTCACGGCCCTCTTTGATGGCCGCAAAGAATTCGCGGTCTTGCAACTCGATGCCGTTCATGGACACCGCCACTTTGGACACATCGATCTGCTCTTCCTTGCCGGTGAACAGGTCGTCGTAGCGCGCCAGGTAGGTCGCGGTGTCGCCGATATAGCGGAAGTAGGTACCCAGCGGACCGTCGTTGTTGAAGCTGAGCGACAACGTGCAGATGGCGCCATTGGCGGCCTTGAGCTGGATGCTCATGTCCATGGCGATGCCCAGCGTGGGATGGATCGGGCCCTGGATGGCATTGGCCATCACGATGGGGCTTCCGGCCTGGTAGGCGAACAGGTCCACCGTGTGGGCAGCGTGGTGCCACAACAGGTGGTCGGTCCAGCTGCGGGCCTGCCCCAGGGCATTCGTGTTGGTGCGGCGGAAGAAGTAGGTCTGCACATCCATCTGCTGGATGTTGAACTTGCCCGCCTTGATCTGGTTGTGCACGTACTGGTGACTGGGGTTGAAGCGGCGGGTGTGGCCACACATCGCCACCAGCCCGGTCTGTTTCTGCAGCGCCACCACTTCGTCCGCGCCCTTGAGGCTGTCGGCCAGGGGAATCTCCACTTGCACATGTTTGCCCGCCTTCAGGCAGGCGAGCGTTTGCTCGGCGTGCATCTGCGTGGGCGTGCAGAGAATCACGGCATCCACCTCTTTCATCGCAAGGCTGTCGGCCAGATCCGTGGTGACGTGGGCTATGCCGTATTTGTCGGCCACTTCCTGTGTCTTGGCCAGATCGCGGCTGATCAGCGAGACAACCTCCACGCCGTCGATGTTCTTGATGCCGTCCAGGTGTTTGATGCCGAAAGCGCCGGCACCGGCGAGGGCTACTTTGATGGTCATGTTGTCGTCCTTATGCGTTCTCGAGAATGAGGTGGCCCACGGCGGTGTTGCTCGCGGGCACATGGTAGAAGCGGTGCTTCACGGTGGGCGCAGGGCCTTGCACCTTGCCGTCAACGATGTCGGACATGGCGCCGCGGGCGATCAGCCACATCACCAGCTCAATGCCTTCGCTGCCCGCCTCGCGCACGTAATCGATGTGCTGCACGTTGGCGCAAGCCACCGGATCGGCAATCATCTGGTCGAGCCAGGCGTTGTCCCACTCCCGGTTGATCAAGCCAGCGCGCGCGCCCTGCAACTGGTGGCTCATGCCGCCCGTGCCCCAGATGTGCACATTGAGGTTGTCGTCGTAGCTCTCCACCGCCTTTCGGATGGCCTGCCCCAACATGAAACAGCGCCGGCCCGAGGGCACGGGGTATTGCACCACATTGACCGCAAAAGGGATCACCGGGCAGGGCCAGGCGTCTTTCTTTGGATCGAGCTCCCCGCACATCAACGACAGTGGCACGGTGAGACCGTGGTCCACATCCATCTTGTTGACGATGGTGAGATCGAAGTCTTGCTGAATGACCGACTGCGCGATGTGCGAAGCCAGGTCGGGATGGCCCACCACCTTGGGCACCGGACGTGGTCCCCAGCCCTCGTCGGCTGGCTGAAACTCAGCGGCCGTGCCGATGGCGAAGGTGGGAATCATCTCCAGACTGAAGGTCGTGGCGTGGTCGTTGTACACGAGGAAGATCACGTCTGGCTTGTTGTCCTTCATCCACTGCTTGGAGAAGTCGTAGCCCGCAAAAACAGGTTTCCAGTATTCCTCTTGGGATTTGCCCAGATCCAGCGCCGCACCGATGGCGGGCACGTGGGATGTGAAGACGGATGCGGTGATCTTGGCCATGTTCAGTGCTTGCCTTGTGGTTGGTTTTGGGCTTGTGCGTCGCCGCTTTCTCCGACAAACCGGTTGCCCTCGACCGAGCGGCCACCCCGGATCATCATGTCGCGGTATTCGGCTTCGGTCATGCCCGTCATGGAGCCCGCCATTTGCTGAAAGCTCAAGCCATCGGTGGCGCCGATCTTGGCCAGAAAGTAGATGTTGCCGCCGGTGCGCATGCACCAATTGAGATCGCGGGCCAGCACCGCCTGCTTTTGCTCTTCGGTCATGGCCCACTCGTCAAGGTAGGCGCGCTCGCCGGCCTTGAAACGCTCACGGTTTTCTGCTTTCATGAGCGACATGCAGAACTGGTTGAGCCAGTAGCCTTTGCGACTTTGTTCGGCATCAAAGATGATCGTGCCGGGCACGTCGAGATAGGGTTTTTCAAGTGACATGTCAGACCTCCTCAGGCCAATACAGTTTCATCGGGTTGGTCACCAGAAGCTTTTGCTGAAGCTCAGGGGTCACCGCGATGTGCGGAATGAAGTCGACCAGCAGGCCGTCGTCGGGCATGTGGTCTTTCAGGTTGGGATGCGGCCAGTCGGTGCCCCAAAGAACACGGTCTGGGAACTGTTCAACGATACGGCGGGCAAACGGAATCACATCAGCATAGGCGTTTTGCTCACCGTTCAGCGCCTTCGGCCCGGAGACCGACAGGCGCTCGGGGCAACTCACCTTGCTCCAGACGTTCGGGTGCTCACGCATGAATTTTTCGAACAGCGCGAACTGCGGGCCGTCCACAGGCAACGACACATCGGGGCGGCCCATGTGGTCCACCACCACGGTGGTGGGCAGCGCGGTGAAGAAGTCCCACAGCTCGGGCAAGTCCACCGCCTCGAAATAGATCACCACGTGCCAGCCCAGCTTGTTGATGCGACCCGCGATTTCCATCAGCTCTTCTTTGGGCGTGAAGTCCACCAGCCGCTTGACGAAATTGAACCGCACACCGCGCACACCCGCGTCGTGCAAGGCTTGCAACTCCTCATCGGTCACCGTGCGCTTGACCGTGGCCACGCCGCGCGCTTTGCCGCCGCTGGACACACAGGCGTCCACCATGGCGCGGTTGTCGGCACCGTGGCAAGTCGCCTGCACCACCACATTGCGTGAAAACCCCAGGTGGTCG
>JBFHEQ010000234.1:0-5642 GCA_041584075.1 Hydrogenophaga sp. | reverse complement strand
TGCCAGTGCATGCCGGTGCCGGGCTGGTCGAGAAACGGCTTGGCCGCAAAGCTGGCCAGAAAGCCCTGGCGTGCCGCGATCTCGCGCGCCAGCCGTTTGAAGCGGAACACCGCATCGGCCTGTTCCAGCGCCGGGCCCGGGCGGAAGTTCACCTCGTACTGCGAACGGGCCGCCTCGTGCAAGTGGCCCGACAGCGGAATGCCCAGGGTTTCGCAGCCGGCGTACAGCGCGTCAAAAAACGGTTCGAAGTGGGTCAATCGCTCCAGCGAATACTGTTCACAGGCCCGCTCCTGCACCGGGGCACCGGGCTGCGCCCGCGCGCAGTCGATGGCATCGCCCTCGCGCCGCAGCAAGAACATCTCCAGCTCGGGCGCCACGGTGGCTTGCAGGCCTTGTTCGGCGTATTGCGCCACAATTTTCCTGAGCAGCGAGCGTGGCGACAGCTCGCTGGCGGCCAGTTCTCGGCCCAGGGACGGGGCTTGCCAGCGCCCCGACGGTTCGCACATCACCGTGGCCTCATCCGGGCGCCCAGGCCGCGCCCGCAGGGTGGCCAGATCCGGCACCAGCTGCATGTCGCCATAACCCTTGGGCAACAACGAGCCAAACAGGTGTTCGGGCCATCCGCCCGTGACCGTCATGCCAAACAACACATTGGGCAGGCGGCAGCCCGCCTGGTTGATCCATTCGTCTGCCGCCAGCCGTTTGCCCCGGGCGATCGATGTGAAGTCGGCCAGCGCACATTCGATGTGGCGGGCGCCCAGGGCTTGGGCGGCGTGGTGAAAATCCTGGGGCGTGTTCATGGGTGTGAAAGGCGGCAATGCAATAAGGGCCGAGGGTGGGGCTCGATGTTCTCATGCCACCGATCCCACCTTGTCGCGGGTGACTTACACCATCGGGGCGTGCCCCGTGGCGCGGTCAGTCGGGTCAGCGGTACGCGTGCGGTCAATTGCGGGGTGGCTCAGCGCGCCGGGCGATCAGGCCATACGATGTGAGCATCCGTCGCCGCCGAAGGGCGGCCCATCATCCCATTCCAACAGCCTTCCGGCTGGACCACCATGACCGACAAAACCACGCCCTACACACCACCCAAAGTCTGGACCTGGGACCAGGCCAGCGGCGGCAAGTTTGCCAACATCAACCGCCCCATCGCCGGCGCGACGAGCGAGCAGGCCTTGCCCGTGGGCAAGCACCCTTTGCAGCTGTACTCCATGGCCACACCCAACGGTGTGAAGGTCACGGTCATGCTCGAAGAGCTGTTGGCCCTGGGCCACACCGGTGCCGAATACGACGCCTGGCTGATCAGGATCAGCGACGGTGACCAGTTCACCAGCGGTTTCGTGGAGATCAACCCCAACTCCAAAATCCCCGCGCTGGTGGACCGCAGCACCGCCACGCCCACTCGGGTGTTCGAGTCGGGCTCCATCCTGCTGTACCTGGCCGACAAGTTCGATGCCTTCCTGCCCAAAGAACCCGCCGCGCGCGCCGAAGTCATGAACTGGTTGTTCTGGCAAATGGGTTCGGCGCCCTATCTGGGGGGCGGCTTCGGCCACTTCTATGCCTACGCGCCCGAAAAGTTCGAATACCCCATCAACCGTTTCGCCATGGAGGTCAAGCGCCAGCTCGATGTGCTTGACCGTGCCCTCGCCGATCGTCCTTATATCGCCGGCAACGATTACACCATCGCCGACATCGCCATCTACGCCTGGTACGGCGCGCTGGTGGAAGGCCTGCTGTACGACGCGGCCGAATTTCTGTCGGTGCAGGCATACACCCATGTGCAGCGCTGGGCCGCCTCGATCAAGGCCCGTCCGGCCGTGGCCCGTGGGCGCAAGATCAACCGCGTCTGGGGCGACGAGACCGACCAGGTGCCAGAGCGCCATTGAGTTCGAAGCAGGGCAGTGCAAAAATACCCGCAGTGCTTGAATCGTCAAGCGGTATCCAAGGATCACCCCATGAAGCTGAAAACGTTGACGCTGTCGGCCGTTCTGTGTGTTTCAGGCGCTGGCGCCGCCCTGGCGGCCCCGGGCCCACAAGAGGCGTGCCAGGCGCTGTCTGAGCGGGCCCGTGAAGCGGCGACGTTGAAGAAAGGCGGCATGGCGGTCGACAAGGCGGTTGAGTCCTTGTCTTCGCTGGCGGTGCCCGACAGCGTGCCCGCTGCCCAGCACGATTTTTACAAAGCCAAGCTGCCCGGTGCGATCCGTTTTGCCTACATGGCGGGCATGTCGGGCGATGGCCTTGTGAAGTTCTATCTGAAGCAGTGCCTTCAGGGGTCGTGATCGCCGGAGCGGGAACGGAATTCGGGTGTCAGACCCTGGATGTCGCGCCCTGGCCTCCTAGAGAAATCTGAGGGCCGACTTCAAGGCTTTGCGGATCATCGGAGGCACCTTGCCTGCGGTGAACAGGGTGGCAACAAACGGGAACTGTGTGCGCACGACGCCCCGTTCATGGCTGAAGGCCTTGAATCCGTAGTGGCCGTGTGCGTTGCCGATCCCCGAGTTGTTGATGCCGCCAAACGGCAGGTTGCCATGGAGGAACTGCATCAGGGCGTGGTTGACGCAGGCGCCGCCAGAGACCGTCTGGGTCAGCACCTGATCGATGCGGGCGTTGTTGCGGCTGTAGATGTAGAGCGCCAGGGGCTTCTGGCCTTCGTTGATGCGGGCAATCACCTCGTCGATATGGCGGTAGCTGATGATGGGCAACAGAGGGCCAAAAATCTCTTCCTGCATGATGCGCGACTGGTCTGGCACCCGGTCGAGCAAGGTCGGCTGAACAAAACAGTCGGCCTCACTGACTTCGCCACCGGTCAATGCTCGCGCGCCGTGCGATTTGGCGTCATCGAGCAGGGCCTTGATGCGGCTGGTGTGACGCGCGTTGACGATATGGGCCAGGTCGGGACTGCTGCCTTGATCGGCCAGGCTGTTGCCATAGGCCTTGGTGAGCTGTTCGCGGCAACACCCCACCCAGGCCTCTTTCACGTTTTCATGCACGAACACATGGTCGGGGGCGATGCAGGTTTGTCCCGAGTTGGAAAATTTGGCCCACATCACGTTGGCTGCAGCCAGCTGGAGGTCGGCTGTTTCATCGACGATGGTCGGGCTCTTGCCACCGAGTTCCAGCGTGACACTGCTCAGGTGCTTGGCCGCAGCGCCCATGACATACTGGCCGATGGCCGGACTGCCAGTGAAGAAAATGTGGTCGAACGGCAGTGCCAGCAGCGCCTGTGACACATCGGCTTCGCCTTCGAATATCGCGACCTCGTCATCGGTAAAAACTTCACGCACCACCTTGCAAATCAGGGCGGACAAATGGGGCGTCAGTTCCGAGGGTTTCAGGATGGCGGTGTTGCCCGCAGCGATCGCCGAGACCAGCGGGCCCAGGGTGAGGTTCACCGGGTAGTTGAACGGTCCGATGATCAGGCAGCGGCCGCGGGCCACGTATTGAACATGGCTGCGCATGCCCAGCGTCAGCAAGGTGGGCCAGACGCGCTTGGGTTTCATCCATTTTTTGAGGTGGCGGATGGCGTCGTTGGCCTCGACACACACCGGCAGGATCTCGGCGAGATCCACCTCGCCCTGGGGCTTCTTGAAGTCGGCGTGGGCGGCTCGGTACCAGTCTTCGGTGTGGGCAATCACAGCGTCGCGCAGCCGCCGGATCTTGGCGATGCGTTCCGGCGCGGTGGAGCTGCGCAGGCGCAAGGCGGTGGCCGCCTGTCGCTCAAAAACCGCTTGCATGTCCGCTGTGTTCAGGGAAGTTGTCTGTTGTTCGTTGATGGGCATGTGGTGTCCTGTAGGGGGGGCATCCGGAGGCCGTCAGGGACGGGCCGACAAGCCGTGCAGCCGGATGCATTCACCGCTTGTACACCCGAACGGACGATGGCGCCATGCCGGCGCCGTCGAGGCTGCTGCTCACCTCGCTTTTTCTGCGGGCAAGCCTGCTTCAAATTCATCGAGGGCCTGCCGCAGCGCCTGGAGGATCAATCGGTCCGACAGGCTTTCGTCAACTTCGGGCACATCCCAATCGAAGATCGCGCGGTATTTCTCGATCAGGACGCCGAGGTCCGCATGGAGTTGCGCGCGGTATGCCTCCATTTCCAGCTGTTCGATCTTGGCCATTCGATGCTCCTCGTTGGGGTGGGCCACCCTGTCACGGTTGACGTGTGTCTGAACAGCCCGGACATGGCGCCCTCACCTGGACGGGCGTGCCCGGTTTGGCACGCGGCGACGGCGGCTTTCCAGCACAGGCCCCAAGGTCTATGCTATGTCTCATGAACGAGCAAATCAACGAGATTCTGAACCGGATGGCCGTGCTGGAAGCGGAGTTGCGCACCGCCGTCCATGAACAGGAGAGCCGGGTTTTCTTTCGGATCAGCGGAAAACGCGTGGAGTTTGAGCAGTCGGTCAGCGATGCCCACCGCAAGCTCAAGACCAGCTTCTTTCGCTGGCTGGTGACCAACCGTCCGCAGAATCTGCTCACCGGTCCGCTCATCTACGGCATGGTGGTTCCACTGCTGCTGATCGACGCCTGCGTCACCTTCTACCAGTGGACCTGCTTTCCCATTTACCGCATCACCAAGGTCCGGCGCAGCGACTACTTTGTCTTCGACCGCCGCCACCTCGGCTACCTCAACTTCATCGAAAAATTTCACTGCACCTACTGCGAGTACGGCAACGGGTTGATGAGCTACATGGCCGAGATCCTGGCCCGCACCGAGCAGTATTTTTGTCCCATCAAACACGCCCACAAGATATTGGGCACGCATTCGCGCTACAACCGGTTTCTCGCCTACGGCGAAGCCGAGGCCTACGAGGCCAAGCTGGAGGCGTTCCGGGTGGCGCTGGGCAAGGAAAAATGAAGTTGGGGTACCCGGCGGCGATGCCCATGCCACACGGTGACCGTGCCGATGAGGATGACGCTGATCTTCAGGCATTTGCCCACACTGTTTGAAAGGACCGAGTGCACTCAGTGCATGGCTGACGAAAGGCCTGGCCGCAGCGCGCTCACCACCGTCGCAAAGCGCTGCCTCAAGGTGCGAAGTCGTCGACCTGGATCACGCGGTCGGCGGCCTGCAGGTAGGCCAATGCGGCGGCAGGGTCTTTTGCACTCGCCGCGGCCGTCTCCAGCGATCGGGTGCGGCGCAACCGCTTGTTGAGGTCCGTCAGTTCGTCGCCCAGTGGCAGCGCCAGCTCCAGCGCATCCATCAAATCCAGCAGACCGCCTTGCTGGGGTCGGCTGACGTCGACACACAGGCGGGCAGTCAGCACCGGGTCGGTGCGCAACATCTCGGCCAGCGCCAGGGCGCGTTTGTCGCTCAGCGGGCGCATGCGGCGCGTGCCCCCCAGCAGCAGCGGTGCGACAAAGGCCAGCGCAGGCGAGGGCAGGTTGTGGTGCAGTTCGCGCAGGATGCGTGCGCCGCGGGCCAGTTGCACGTCGATGGCAGCGCGCGCCACCGGCAGCATCTTGGGCTCGTTTTCCATCTCGAAGCGCCAGACACTGGCCGACGCCAGGTAGAGGCACGACAGCACATCGCCCAGCCGGGCCGACAGCAGCTCCAGCCGTTTGAGCTTGCCGCCGAGCAGGCCCATGGCCAGGTCGGCCGTGAGGGCGAACTGCGCCGAGAGACGGGCAATTTTTTTGGCCTCGGT
>JBFHEQ010000233.1:0-5655 GCA_041584075.1 Hydrogenophaga sp. | reverse complement strand
GTAGGCCGGCTTGCCCAGCCGCCCGGCCACCTCGCGCAGCCGATTGCTGTTGCTCGACGTCGGGCTGCCGACGACGATCACGATATCGACCTGCGGCGTCAGCACCTTGACCGCATCCTGCCGGTTCTGCGTCGCGTAGCAGATGTCTTGCTGCTTCGGTTCGCGCACCTTGGGAAATCGAGCCTTGACGGCCGCCAGAATGCCGGCGGTGTCGTCCACGGAGAGCGTGGTCTGGGTCACCACGGCGAGCTTGTCGGTCTGGGCCGGTGACACACGCGCCACATCGGCAATGTCTTCGACCAGGTGGATGCCACTGTCGAGCTGGCCCATGGTTCCTTCGACTTCCGGATGGCCCTTGTGACCGATCATGAGGAACTCGAAGCCTTCGCGGTGCAACTTGGCCACCTCCACATGCACCTTGGTCACCAGGGGACAAGTGGCATCAAAAATCTGAAAACCCCGCGCCTTGGCTTCGTCCTGCACGGCCCGGCTCACGCCATGGGCCGAAAACACCAGGGTGGCGCCGGGCGGCACGTCGGACAGCGCCTCGATGAAGATGGCACCCTTTTCTTTCAGGTCGTTCACCACATAGGTGTTGTGCACGATCTCGTGCCGCACATAGATGGGCCGACCGAATTTGGCCAGGGCACGCTCCACGATTTCGATGGCCCGGTCGACGCCGGCACAAAAACCACGCGGTTCGGCCAGCAGCACTTCCTGGGAAGGACCTTGCTCGTGGTCGTGATCGTGATCGTGGGCTTGGGTCATCAGAGCACCCCGATCAGTTCGACTTCGAAACTCACCGGCTGTCCAGCCAGCGGATGGTTGAAATCAAACAGCACAGCGCCGTCTTCGCGCACTTCGATCGCGGCACCCGCGTAGCTCCCCAGCCCATCGGGTGTGGGGAATTGCACCACATCACCTTCCTTGTATTGCTCGTGGGGATCGCCCAGCTCGGTCAGGAGTTTGCGCGCCACCCACTGCACCATCTCGGGCTGGCGGTCGCCAAACGCTTCGCCGGGATCGAGTTCGATCACGGTGCGGGTGCCCTCCTCCAGACCGAGGAGGCGGTGCTCGATGGCAGGCGACAGCTCACCGGCGCCCAGGCTGAGCGTGGCGGGCTGGCCGTCAAAGGTGTTGATGATCACCTGCCCTCCTGGTCCGGACATCCGGTAATGCAGTGTGAGGAAAGAACCTTCTTGGACTTGGGGCATGGGACGAACTCGAGGTGAAAAAACGGGCCTTGGGCGTAGCCATCACGCCACGTGGGTAATGGATCACAAGCAGCAGGCAAGGGCCTATTGTAAAAACCCGGGGCACCCAGGGAGAAAAGATATGAATGGCCTTGCCAAAACCGGGCTGAAAAGCCTGCCCCACGACGCCCGCCCACGCGAAAAGCTGCTTGCACGCGGCCCGTCTGCGCTGGGCGACGCCGAGCTGCTGGCCATTTTGCTGCGCACGGGCATGGCCGGCAAAGGCGTGCTGCACATGGCCCAGGAGCTGCTGGACACCTTCGGCGGCATCGATGGCCTGCTGCACACCTGTGCCGACGGACTCAAGGTCATCAAGGGACTGGGGCCCGCCAAACGCGCCGAAGTGGTTGCGGTGCTGGAGCTGGCAAGGCGGGCGCTGGCGCAGGAGCTGCAACAAAAGGCCTTGTTCGACAGCCCCAAAGCGGTTCGGGAATACCTGCAACTGCAACTCGGCGCCCGCAGCCATGAAGTCTTCGCCGTGCTGTTTCTGGACAGCCAGAACCGCCTGCTGGCCATGGAGGAGCTGTTTCGCGGCACCCTCAGCCAGACCAGTGTCTACCCGAGAGAGGTCGTGTTGCGCGCCCTGCACCACCACGCGGCGGCGGTGGTCCTGGCGCACAACCACCCCAGCGGCACGGCCCAGCCTTCTCGCGCCGACGAAGCGCTCACGCAGTCGCTCAAAGCCGCGCTCTCGCTGGTGGATGTGCGCGTGTTGGACCATTTCATCGTCACACGGGATCAGGCCACCTCCATGGCCGAAATGGGCCTGGTGTGACGGGGTCGACCCGGCTGCGCGACAATGCGTCGCATGGAACCTGTACGCGCCTTTGCCGACCTTTTGCCGCTGCGCAAGGCCTTGGCCGAGCGCGCCGCCGCCGAAGCGGCAGCACTGGAAGCCGCCCGCCTGCAGGCCATCCGCGAAGACCGCGAACGCCGGCTGTTTGAGCTGGCGGTGGGGCCTGTGTGCCCCCTGACCACGGTGCCACGGGTGAGACACGCGCCGACACCGGTTGAGCCCGAACCCCTGCAACGGCAAGCTGATGAACAGTCCGTGATGCGCGAAGCGTTGTCCGACGATTTCGACGTGGAAACCCTGCTCCACACAGACGAACAGCTGAGCTACCGCACGCCGGGCCTGGGTCCCGACGTGGTGCGCAAACTGCGCGAAGGTCGCTGGAGCGTCCAGCGCCACATCGATCTGCACGGACTGCGCACCGATGAGGCACGGGAGACGCTGGGTCGATTCATCCGGGACACCCATGCCCAGGGGGTGCGGTGTGTTCGGGTGGTGCATGGCAAAGGGCTGGGGTCTCCCGGGCGCACGCCGGTGCTCAAAGGACGGGTGCTGCGCTGGCTGGTGCAAAAAAAAGAAGTGCTGGCCTTCGTACAGGCCCGCCCGGCCGAGGGCGGGGCAGGCGCTCTGGTGGTGTTGTTGCGGCCATACCAGCACTGAAGGCCCGACTGGCATCCCGATGCAAGGTCGACGGCGCCGGCACCGTCACCCGGTTACACGGTCGTGGCGCCACCCAACGACCAAGCGTCCCATCTGCTGCACGCTCGAACATCACCCGGAAAAATGATTTCCATTCAAACAATAAAGTAACAAAATTTAAGGGTTTACCCTAGTATTGGCGGTGCGTGCTGGACAACAGTCCCGGCACTTGACAGTCCGCCATCCCTTCGCACTGGCGGAAGTGCATCGAAGGAGTAACCCATGTTGAAGTTTTTAAAGTCGTTGTTTCTGACACCCCGCTTTGCCGAGGGTGCCCGCGTCAATCTGCTGGATTCTGCGGATCGCCTCGCTTGGGCAGCGCTGGACCGCACCGATGGCCGCGTCTTGACCCAGACCCGTCAGGGCGTGCTGGTGGAATGGCCACGCGGTGGTTTGCGCTGGGTCAGCCCCGACGCGCTGTGCCAACAAGCCTGAACCTGCCCGTCTGGACGGTCAGAACAAACATTGCGGTGCTCACCTGAAGGGCGTCACATACCCGGCGTGTTGCGCATCCAGTCGGCGGTTCCCGAGAAACTCTCCTTGAGGCGGGCGCGCAGCGCATCGGGCACACCGGTTTCCCGCATGGCCTGGTCCATGCAGGCCACCCATTGGTCGCGCTCCTGGATGCCGATCTTGAACGGCATGTGGCGCATTTTCAGGCGCGGGTGGCCAAAGCGCTCCTGGTAGTGGTCCGGCCCACCCAGCCAGCCACACAAAAACCAGAACAGCTTTTGCCGCGCGTCGTCCAGCGTGGTGCCGTGCGCAGCGCGCAGTTCGGCGTAAGCCGGCTCGATGTCCATCAGATCGTAGAACCGGTCCACCAGGGCCTGGACCTTGGGCTCTCCACCGATCCATTCAAAAGGGGTCGCGGGTTGCTCTGGTGTTTCTGCAGGGTTCGTCATTGATCGAGTCAAAGGGTCAACAAAAAAAGAGGGAGTTCAAAGTCAGGGCACCGTGGAACCGGCTCCGCCGGGCCACCAGTGCCGCCCCCTCGGGGGGTGACGGCGAAGCCGGCGCAGGGGGGTCAAACACTCGCGCGCCGCAGCGTTTCCACCACCGGCGTGCGCAAGATGCTGCGCAAACCCCACCAGCCCGCCATCAGCGCCAGCACACCGCCGGCTGCGCTGCCCAGCAGCGGCACCCAGACTGAGGGTTGCCAGCTGAACTGGAAGGCGTACTTGGCCAAGGCCCAGCCCACGGCCATGGCCACGACCGACGCCAGAAAGCCCGCGAGCACACCCACACCGGCCAGCTCGATGCGCTGCACGTTGCGCAGGAGGCCGGAACCCGCACCCACCGCCCGCAACACGGCAAATTCGCGCTCGCGTTCACCCCGCGTGGCGGTGATGGTCGCCAGCAGCACAATCAAGCCGGCAGCCAGCGCGAAGGCAAACAGGAATTCCACCGCGCGGATCACCTGGCCCAGCACGCGCTGAACCTGGGCGATGGTCTGGCTCATGTCCACATTGGTGATGTTGGGAAACTGGCGCACCAGGTTGTTGTCGAACTGCACATTGCCTGCCGGCGCCTGGAAAGCGCTGATGTAGGTCGCGGGCACATCGGGCATCTCGGCCAGCGGAAACAGCACAAAGAAATTCACCCGCATGGAACCCCAGTCGACCTTGCGCAAGTTGGTGATGCGCCCGTCGACCCGCTGACCGGCGATGTCAAAGCCCAGCCGGTCGCCGAGCTTCAGGCCCAGCTCTTCGGCCAGGCCTTCTTCCACGCTCACGGCATCGGGTTCATCGTTGACCCACTGGCCCTGCACAACCTCGTTGTGCACGGGGCGCTGCGCGGCATGCGACAGGTTGAACTCCCGGTCGACCAGGCGCTTGGCGCGGTCCGATGCGTAGCTGTCGGAGGTGATCTCGTTGCCATTCACGGCGACCAGCCGGCCCCGGATCATGGGAAACCAGTCAAAGTTCTGCACGCCGCCATCGCGCAAAGCCTGCTGAAAACTGTCGCCCTGATCGGGCTGCACATTGATCACAAAGCGGTTGGGTGCATCGGGTGGCGTGGCATTGCGCCAGCTGGCGATCAGGTCGGTGCGCAACAACACAAGCAGGACCAGAGCCAGCAGGCCCACGGCCAGGGAGCTGATCTGCACCACGGCATAGGCGGGGCGCGCCGAGAGCTGGCGCGTGGCGAGCACCAGGGCGCGTGGCGCCGTGGTTTCGTTCACGCTGTTGCGCAGCAGCTTGACGGCACCCAGGCTGGCCAATGCGAACACCGCCACGGCCGCCGCAAAGCCGCCCACGGCGATGAGGCCCAGCGTCAGATCGCGGCTGGCCGCGAGCAACAAGGCGCCAAAACCCGCCACCCCCAGGCCCAGCACAGCCAAGGTCGCTGGCTTCAACTGCCCCACATCGCGCCGGATCACGCGCAGCGGCGGCACCTGAGCGAGTTGCAACACCGGCGGCAGGCCAAAAGCCAGCATCAGGGTCAGCCCCATGCCCAGGCCCAGCAGCACAGGCCAGATTGTGGCCGCCGGCAAAGCGGACTCCACAAGACCCGCCAGCAACAAGACAAAGACATAGTGCAGACCAAAACCCAGTGCCACGCCCAGCGCACTTGCGCCCAGCCCGACCAGCACAAACTCCAGCGTGTAAGCCCTTGTCATCGTGGCCTGCGACAGGCCCAAAACGCGCAACATGGCGCAATCGTCCAGGTGACGTTGCGCAAATCCCCGCGCCGCAATGGCCACGGCCACCGCCGACAGCAAGGCCGCCAGCAATGCCACCAGGTTCAGGAATTTTTCGGCACGCTCCAGCGTTTGCTGCATGGCGGGCTGCCCGCCTTCCAGCGATTCCAGGCGCATGCCACGCACGCCGGGCTTCTCGACCTCGGCCTTGGCCCAGTCCACAGAACGTTTGACAGCGGCCACGTTGTCGCCAGCCACCGCCAGCCGGT
>JBFHEQ010000232.1:0-5727 GCA_041584075.1 Hydrogenophaga sp. | reverse complement strand
TCGAGCGACAGCACCTTGGTTTGCGGCGGGAGCTCCTCGAGCAGCGTGTCCAGTTTGTGAGCGCCAATTTCTTGATTCATGAGGTGACTTCCTGCAGGGCGTCATGCCGAGAGCGAAAGGCGCGCGGTAATGGCGCGCGGCCGTGTGAAAGTCAATGTAGCAGCGCGCTGGCTGGCAGAAGCGCTGAACAAGTCCGCCTGAGCGCGGTTGTTCGGCTGATCGGTTGGCCGCTGAAAAGCTGTGTGGCATCGGCACCGGGATGCGACAGGACCACCTGGCTGGTTGGCTTCGCTGTGAACAAAGGGCGCGACTGAGAGCCGAGATCCGCAGTGCTGAGATCACGACGCGAAGCCTGGCCTGCGGGCGGCGCTGTGTAGATCCGGAATCTGGGTGTGTGAGAGGGAAAGAACCGGTCCTTCGGGGTTGAAAGGCCGCATCAAATGCGGGTCCAGCCCGGGTTCACGAGTCAATGCATGCAGGAAGGGGGCCATGCACCGGTTGGCGATGGCCGGCGCAGGCCAGGCAGAATTCTCGCTAGGGTCAGGCGCTCAGGAAGGCCTGGCCCGGTCCGCTGGGTTTGGTCGCACCGCTGAGACGACCGTAGGTGGCCTGTTTGGCCTGGCCGGGCATCAGGCTGCGCAGCGCCCGCTCGTTGTGCCCGTTGGCGCGCATCACGGCCTGGCGCAGTTGGCCGAAACGTTGTGCCTGGTCCAGCATGTCCGCGCGCAGCGTTCCACCTGCCTGCCCGAATTCAGCGGTTTTGGGGGCATGCTGCAAGACGGCTTGCACCTGGGCACTGGCGCTCTCCACCTCGGTGGCATCACCGCGAAGCAAGGCTGCTTCCAGCGCATCCAGCCGGGTGCGCAGTTCGGTGATCCAGGGGTGGGCGGTGGTGCTCATGGTGAAGAAACCCTGTCAGTAAGGGAGGTCTGCAGATCAGCTTGCGGCGCTGCTGCTGTTGAGCATTTCGGCCGCGTTGGACAGCATCTTGTCGGCAATGGCTTCGGCGTTGACCTGGAAGGTGCCATTGGCGATAGCGGCCTTCATGGACTCGACCTTTTCGCTGTTGAACACGTCGCTGCTGCTGCCACCGGCGCCGGACAGCGCCTGGGTGGTCGACGACGACAGTGTGACAGTGACGCCTGCACTGGCCTGCGGTTTGGCCGCAGCACCGGCGGCCGCCGCCGATTCGGCGCCAGCAGGGGGCTGTGCGGCCGCTTTTTGCGGGCCACCGGCAACCGATCCAATGTAGGAATCAGGGGATGAATCGACTTTCATTTCACTCTCCAAACCCCAAAACAGGGGCGTTGTGGAAAGACTATCGGCTCATAAGCAGGGGAACTTGAGCCCTTTTTCGTCGAGTAAATCACAAAAAAGTAAGCAGATGCACTGAATAAACGGGCTTTCACAGCCTGACCTCGACGATCTGGCCTTGGCGCACCGTGCCGGTGATGATTTTGCCACTGCCCAGCTTCACCCGGGCGGCCTGGCCCACAATGCCTTCGTCCATGGCCTGGCCACTCACCACAACGTGAAAACCGCCCCCCACACTCTTCACTCGGACTTGTGAGCCCCGGGTGAAGACAGGAGTAGGTCGCACCATGTTGAAACGCAGCGCCTGACCGGGTGCCAGCGAGAAGGCCGCCTGCTGTCCCACCCAGCTGTCGGGCGTGGCCAGCACGTTGGACGACTGCTCGGCCCAATCGATTTCGGCCACATCGGCGTCGTCTTGAGTCAGCAGGGTGCCTGCCGGCACGGAGCGCTTGAGCACCCAGGCGGGGCCCCAGGCTTTGACCGTGACGGGTACAAACACGTTCCAGTGAACCTGGCCTTCGATGCAGCGCAGGCCGATGCGGCTGCGACCCCAGAGGCGTGTGCCACTGGGCAGGTAGGGCTCGATGCGCGCGCAAGGCGCCAGGCGCAAACGCGAATCGAGTGAGCCCATGAGGATTTCTGGGCGCAAGACATTGTCGGGGACTTCGGCCAGGGTATTGACCAAAGCCGGCTCGATCCAGTCGCGGGCCATCTGGGCGAGGTGGGCGCGGTCGTTGGCGGTGACCGCTGCACCCGAGGCGAACGGTTCCTGGGCCAGGCTGCCGGTGCTGCACATCGCCAGCCACACGCCCGCCAGCATCGGCCTGCGCAGCGCCTGGAGGCGGCTGCGGAGGGTTCGGCGGAGGTGGTGTTCGTGTTGCATGTCTTTCGTGGGGGGTGTTCTGTTGGGCTGGCTGATGGGTCGGTTGCGAAGGCGGGCGGTGAACCCCGGACCCTTGCCCGTTGAAAACGACTGTAGTGCGGGTGGCTGGAGAGGAAAGCAGGGAAATGCCTGCAAAAGCAGCGCTTGTTCATGCCATTGCCCAGCCTCAAGTTTTCCCATACTCACTTTCACCCCGGTCGGTTTGTGCGCTTTTGCCACCACTGCACCGCCCCATCAACGAGCCAGGAGTGCCAGATGCTTGAGCAAATGACCAGCCAGTTGGGCAACTACGCCAACTCGCTCGTGCTGCGTTCCCAGCGTCAGCAGGTGATCGCCAGCAACATCGCGAACGCCGATACGCCGGGTTACATCGCCCGAGACTTCGACTTCGCGTCGGCACTTAAAGAGGTCTCGGGCACCAGCACTTCGGCGCCCACCCAGACCAATGCACAACACATGCACCTGGGCACACGCGATCCGCGTGACCCGGCCATGGCCTACACGGTGCAGACCCAACCCAGCCAGGATGGCAATTCGGTGGACCTGGACCGCGAGCGCGCCAACTTTGTGGACAACAGCATTCGCTATGAGTCCACATTGCGCTTCATCAACTCGCATGTGAAAACCATGCTCAGCGCGATCACGGGGCAGTAGAAATGGCTCCCCCCTGCATCGCTTTCAGCGCTACCCCCCTAGGGGGGCGGCACTGGTGGCCCGGCGAAGCCGGTTCCACGGTGCCCTTGGTTCAATGCACCGCGCTCCGGCGCCTGTGCGGCTTCTGAAGGAAATCAGTCATGTCGATGTTTGCCATTTTCGGGGTGTCGGGCAGTGCCATCAGTTCGCAGTCGCAGCGGCTGAACGTGGTGGCCAGCAACCTGGCCAACGCCGATGCCGTGGCCGGGCCCGATGGCGAGAGCTACAAGGCGCGGCAGGTGGTGTTTCAGTCGGTCCCCATGGGGGGGCAGGGCGATGCGGGTGTCAAGGTGAAAAACATCACCGAGAGCGAAGCGCCCGGTCGCAAGGTGCACGACCCCTACCACCCCAGCGCCGATGCCGAGGGCTATGTGACCCATTCCAATGTGAACCCGGTGGAAGAGATGGTCAACATGATGTCGGCCTCACGCTCTTACCAGAACAACGTCGAGGTCATGAACACGGCCAAGTCCCTCTTGCTCAAAACCCTGCAAATGGGTCAATAACCAAGTCCTGATCATGTACACCTCAGCCATTGACCTCAGCAGCCTTGGTACCACCGTGGGTTCGACCACGGCCACGACCACCAACAACGCCACGGACCCTGAAGCCTCACAGGACAGATTTCTGACCTTGCTGGTGGCGCAGATCAACAACCAGGATCCGCTGAACCCGATGGACAACGCGCAGATGACCACCCAGATGGCGCAGATCAACACGGTCAGCGGCATCCAGGAGCTCAACGCGACCCTCAAGGGCATGGCCGAGCAAATGAGCGCCACGCAGTCGCTGCAAGGCGCTTCCTTGATCGGCCGTGAGGCCCTGGTGGAGGGCAATACCTTGACCTACGACGGAACTGTGGGCAAAGGGGCATTGTCCTTGCCCGCTTCGGCCGGTCAGGTGTACGTGGACATCGTCGGCACCAACGGTGCGGTGATCGACACCGTGGACATGGGAGCGCTGGGCCCGGGCCAGCATGCCTTCAACTGGGATGCCGGGTCCCTGTCCCCTTCAACCATCGCGAGCTTCACCGTGCGCGCGACCCAGGGTTCCCAGGTCATCGAAGCAACACCGCTCTCGCGCATCAAGGTGGCCTCGGTCGGCATGAGCAACGGGGCCATGACGCTGCAGCTGCAAAACGGCCGCACGGTGGCTTACGACCAGGCCAGGGCGTTCATGTAAAGCACGCCCATTCCGCCCAAACCGCATACCCCCCACCCAGATCACCCCCCCTTATCAAAGGACATCATCATGGCTTTCCAGCATGGTCTCTCTGGCCTCAACGCCTCCAGCCGCAACCTCGATGTGATTGGTCACAACATCGCCAACGCCAACACCGTGGGCATGAAAACCTCGCGAGCGGAATTTGCCGAGCTGTATGCGAGCTCGATCAATTCGTCCGGTGGCACCAACGCCGGTATCGGTGTGACCTTGGCCGCGGTGTCCCAGCAGTTCACGCAAGGCAACATCACCGTGACCGGCAACGAAATGGATGTGGCCATCAACGGCAACGGGTTTTTTGAACTGAAGCAGCCCGACGGATCGATGGCCTATTCCCGCGCCGGCATGTTCAAGCTGGACAACCAGGGCAACATCATCACCAACGATGGCTCCAGCCTGATGGGCTACCCCACCGATGCCGATGGCGTTCGAACGGCGTTTGAATCGCAGGCGCTGGCCCTGCCCACGGGCGGTCCGATCCCTGCCCGGCAGTCGACCGCCATCACGGCCGAGTTCAATCTGGATGCGCGTGCTCCCATTGCGGCAGCCGCCGTGCCGCCCACGCCCTTTGGGACCTACAGCACCTCGCTCAATGCTTACGACGCCCAAGGCCTCGAGGTGCCTGTGACCTTCGTTTTCGAGAAAGCGGCCAACAACACCTGGAACGTTTTCACCGGGGTGAACGGGGCAGATCCCGCGCTGTCGGTTCCCTTTGCTGTCGGCTTCCTGCCCGATGGCACGCTGGACCCGGCCACGGTCATTCCCCAGCTGCAACTGGCGTCACCCAACGATCCGGGCCAGGTGTTCAACGTGGACATCAACTTTGATGACATCTCCCAATTCGGCGCCGACTTTGCGGTGTCGGACCTATCGCAGGATGGCTACGCTCCGGGCGAACTCACCAGCCTGGGCATTGGTGCCGACGGCGTGATCACGGCGCGTTATTCCAACGGCCAGTCTGCGGCGGCCGGTCAGATTGCGCTGGTGAATTTCAGAAACACCCAGGGCCTCTCCCCGACAGGGGCGGGCAACTGGGTGGTCACGGCAGCCTCCGGCCCGCCAGTGGCGGGTGCGCCGGGCGAGGGCAAGTTCGGATCGCTGAAGTCCGGCGCGCTGGAAGATTCCAACGTGGATTTGACGGGTGAACTCGTGAACCTGATGACCGCACAACGCGCTTACCAGGCCAACGCCCAGACCATCAAGACGCAGGACCAGGTGATGAGCACGCTGCTCAATATGAGATAAGCCATGACCCACCCCTGCGCCGCTTCGCGTCACCCCCTCAAGGTGGCGGCACTGGCCGTCCGGCAAAGCCGGTCCGGCGGTGCCCTCGCTTGGGGCGCAGGTCTGCGCGGTGGATGCGTCGTTTCCAAACGCCTTGGCGTCAACCGTTTCCGGAGCCCGATATGGACCGCATGATCTACACCGCCATGACCGGCGCCAATGCCACTTCGCAGCGGCAGCAGATCCTGGCCAACAACCTGGCCAACGCTTCCACGCCTGGTTTTCGGGCCGAGCTGGCGACGTTTCGCGCGGTACCGGTGCGCGGGGACGGATCCACCACGCGGGTGTTTGCGCTGGAAGCCACGGCGGGCCATCTGGACGCGCCAGGGCCG
>JBFHEQ010000231.1:0-5729 GCA_041584075.1 Hydrogenophaga sp. | reverse complement strand
GTGGATTCCAGCTTGATCTTCTCGCGTGTGCCTTTGGTTGCCATGTTCGGTTCTCCTTAAGCTTGGCCGCGTGCGCGCAGGTCGGCGAGCACAGTCTCGATGCCCTTTTTGTCGATCAGGCGCAATGCTGCACCCGAGACACGCAGGCGCACCCAGCGGTTTTCGCTCTCCACCCAGAAACGGCGGTATTGCAGGTTCGGCAGGAACCGGCGCTTGGTTTTGTTGTTGGCGTGGGAAACATTGTTCCCGACCATGGGCTTCTTGCCCGTGACGTCGCAGACGCGTGCCATGAGGACACTCCGATCAATTTCTACAGCTGCAAACCCCTGAATGCCATGTGTACCGGCATTCGGCCTGTCAGCCTCACCTCGCCAGGAAAGGGTGGCGGTAACCCGAAAATTTGCATCGATCTGCAGTTCCATGGAACGTCAAATTTCGCAAAGCCTTGGATTATAGCCCGCGCCCCGATTTTTTGCCAGATGGGCCGATGAGCGGCCGAGACTGGGTGTCAACCTTCGTTTTGCTCCAGGAAACGCTGGGCGTCCAGGGCCGCCATGCAGCCGGTGCCGGCGCTGGTGATGGCCTGGCGGTAAACATGATCCTGAACATCGCCGGCGGCGAACACGCCGGGCACGCTGGTCATGGTGGCCATGCCCTTCAGGCCCGACTGCGTGACGATGTAGCCGTCTTTCATCTCCAGCTGGTCTTTGAACAGGTCGGTGTTGGGCTGGTGGCCGATGGCGATGAAGCAGCCTTTGACGGTCAGGTCTTCGGTGGTGCCGCTCTGCACGTTCTTCAGCCGCACGCCGGTCACGCCGGTGTTGTCGCCCAGCACCTCGTCCAGCGTGCTGTGCAGCTTCAGTTCGATCTTGCCCGCGGCCACTTTTTCCATCAGTTTGTCGACCATGATGGGTTCGGCCCTGAAAGTGTCCCGGCGGTGGATCAGGTAAACCTTGCTGGCAATGTTGGAGAGATACAACGCTTCTTCAACGGCGGTGTTGCCGCCGCCCACCACGCTGCAGACCTCGTTGCGGTAGAAGAACCCATCGCAGGTGGCGCAGCCCGAAACGCCCTTGCCCATGAAGGCTTCTTCCGACGGCAGTCCCAGGTATTTGGCCGAGGCGCCGGTACAGATGATCAGGCTGTCGCAGCTGTATTCGCCGCTGTCGCCCTTGAGCACAAAGGGTCGCTTGGAGAAGTCCACGGCATTGATGTGATCGAACACGATCTCGGTGTTGAAGCGCTCGGCGTGGGCCAGAAAACGCTGCATCAGGTCGGGGCCCTGTACGCCGTCCACATCGGCCGGCCAGTTGTCCACATCGGTGGTGGTCATGAGCTGCCCGCCCTGGGCGATGCCGGTGATCAGAACGGGGTTGAGGTTGGCTCTTGCGGCGTATACGGCGGCGGTGTATCCGGCAGGTCCGGAGCCCAGAATAAGTACTTTTGAATGCTTCATGGGGGAAAATTCGAACCTGAGTCCGGTCAGAGTGGTTTAGAGTTGGCGCTGGCGCACCTGTAGGGTGCACGGCTGTCCAGCCACCTTGGCTGGGGAAGTGTGCGATGCAGCATCCCATTGTATGAAAGAGCTTTGTGCTGTGTTGAGCAGCCATAGGAATACACGCATGTCCATCCTGTCCAATCTGGATCTGATCCGTCGGGTCCCTCTGTTTTCCACGCTGACGCAGGCGCAGGCCGAGTCGGTGGCGGATGCCGTGATCAAGAAGCGGTACAAGCGCGGAGAATGCATCGTCGAGCAGGGCAAGAAGTCCAACATGCTGGCCATCGTGCTCACGGGCCGCGCGCGGGTCGTGACCACCGATTCGCGCGGTCGCGAAGTGATTCTGGCCACCATGAATCCTGGCGATTACGTGGGTGAAATGAGCCTGATCGACAACCAGCCGCATTCGGCAACCGTGCGGGCCGAAATCCAGACCGATGTGCTGATCCTGGGTCGGGTGGAGTTCGCGCGCTGCTTGCCGGAAAACACGTCCATGGCGTATGCGGTCATGAAAGGCCTGGTCCAGCGCCTGCGCCATGCCGACCGCAAGATCGAGTCGCTGGCCCTGATGGATGTGTATGGCCGTGTGGCCCGAGCCTTGCTGGAGTTTGCCCAGCCCGACAAAGACGGCCAGCTGGTGATCCGCGATCGCGTGTCTCGCCAGGACGTGGCCAAGATGATCGGCGCATCGCGCGAAATGGTCAGCCGCGTCATGAAGGATCTCGAAGACCGGGGTTTCATCGAAATGGCCGAAGACGGCTCCACCGTGATCAAGGACAGGCTCAACTCCCTGGGTTGAGGTCCGAGACCCTTACCAGGGCTCGTGGCGGGCGCTGGTCAGCGGGTGTGGAGGCGGTCGGAGAGGCGTTGTTGATGGGGTAAGCTAGTACCTCGTATCGACCGAGGTTTATGACGTATTCCCTGAACACCCTCAACGCTGACCGCGATGACTCAGCGCCCAGCGGCCTGGGCCGCTTTGCGCAGGAAATCGCGCTGGTGCTGGGCGCGGCCGCGCTGGCATTCTGGCTGCTGGCCATGCTCAGCTATTCCGCTGCAGACCCTGCGTGGAGCACGACCGGGGCCCATGCTGAACCGGGCAACTGGGGTGGACGTCTGGGCGCGATACTGGCCGACGGCGGGTACTACTTGCTGGGCTGGTCGGTCTGGTGGTGTTTCTTTGCCGGTCTGCGCGCCTGGCTGTCTGCCTTGGCGGGGCGTTTGCGCGTGCAGCCCGTGCCGCTGAAAAAGAACAAAGGCAAGGCCCAGGCTCTGGAGCCTCTTCGCTGGTGGGACCATGTGTGGGTGCGGCGTGCGGGTTTTGCACTGGCCTTGCTGGTGCTGTTGTGTGCCAGTTCGGTGCTGGAGTGGAGCCGCCTTTACCGGCTGGAGCATTTGCTGCCTGGGGCTTCGGGGGGCATCCTGGGTGAGTTGCTCGGTCCCAGTGCCATG
Source organism: Hydrogenophaga sp. (assembly GCA_041584075.1). Lineage (GTDB taxonomy): Bacteria > Pseudomonadota > Gammaproteobacteria > Burkholderiales > Burkholderiaceae_C > Hydrogenophaga. Next base: position 2,782 of record JBFHEQ010000231.1, on the reverse strand, counting down.
CGTTGGCTGGGATTCACAGGTTCGGCGCTGGCCATGCTGGCTTTGCTGGTGATCTCGACACCCCGGGTCTTCGGGTTTTCGTGGGGCTATTGGGCGGAACACATTGGCGTGCGTTTTGATGGCTGGTTTGCGTCCCGCCGAGAGAAACGTGAGGCGGTCGAGGACCACCGCATTGGCGAAAAAGCCGCGCGGGAGCGCGAAGAGGTGGTGAAGGTCGAACGGGTCGAGATCGAGGAGCAGCATCCCACCCCGGTCTTCATCGAGCCCTCGGTTGTCGATGTGCCCAAGAGCGAGCGTGTGGCCAAGGAACGGCAGAAACCGCTGTTCACTGAAATGCCCGACAGCAAGCTGCCCCAGGTGGACCTGCTGGATGCCGCTCCGTCGCATCAGGCGGGCGTGGACAACCAGACGCTGGAGATGACCAGCCGGCTCATCGAAAAAAAGCTCAAGGACTTCGGTGTCGAAGTAAGGGTGGTGGCGGCCGCACCCGGTCCGGTCATCACACGCTACGAAATCGAGCCCGCCACCGGCGTGAAAGGCTCGCAGATTGTGAACCTCGGGCGCGATCTGGCGCGCTCGCTCTCGCTGATCTCGATCCGGGTGATCGAAACCATCCCGGGCAAAAACCTGATGGCGCTGGAGCTGCCCAACGCCAAACGCCAGACCATCAAGCTGAGCGAGATCCTGGGTTCGTCCGTCTACAACGACGCGCGCTCCATGCTGACCATGGGGCTGGGCAAAGACATCGGTGGCCTGCCGGTGGTGGCCGATCTGGCCAAGATGCCGCACTGCCTGGTGGCCGGTACCACGGGCTCGGGCAAGTCGGTCGGTATCAACGCCATGATCCTGTCGCTGCTTTACAAAGCTGACGCCAAGGATGTGCGGCTGTTGTTGATCGATCCCAAGATGCTGGAGATGAGTGTCTACGAAGGCATTCCCCACCTGCTGGCCCCTGTTGTCACCGACATGAAGCATGCGGCCAATGGGCTGAACTGGTGCGTGGGCGAGATGGAGAAGCGCTACAAGCTCATGAGCAAGATGGGTGTGCGCAACCTGGCTGGCTACAACACCAAGATCGACGAGGCCAAGGCACGCGGCGAAATCATCGGCAACCCGTTCAGCCTCACACCGGAGCAGCCCGAGCCGCTGGATCGCCTGCCTTATATCGTGGTGGTGATCGACGAGCTGGCCGATCTGATGATGGTGGTGGGCAAGAAGATCGAAGAGCTGATCGCGCGCCTGGCCCAGAAAGCGCGGGCGGCCGGTATCCATTTGATTCTCGCCACGCAACGCCCCAGCGTGGATGTGATCACCGGCCTCATCAAGGCCAACATTCCCACCCGGCTGAGCTTCCAGGTCAGCAGCAAGATTGACAGCCGCACCATCCTGGACCAGATGGGTGCCGAAAGCTTGCTGGGCATGGGCGACATGCTCTACCTGCCTTCGGGCACCGGATTCCCCATTCGGGTGCATGGCGCTTTTGTCAGCGACGACGAGGTGCACCGTGTGGTGGCCTATCTGAAAGAGCAGGGCGGTGAGCCCAACTACATCGAGGGCGTGCTGGAAAGCAACCTGGGTGGCGACGGCGAAGGCGGCGACATGTTCGGCGAGGGCGGTGACAGCAGCGAGAAAGACGCGCTCTATGACCAGGCGGTCGAGATCGTGCTCAAGGACCGCAAGGCCAGCATCTCCTACGTGCAGCGCAAGCTCAAGATCGGCTACAACCGGGCGGCTCGTCTGCTGGAGGACATGGAGAATGCCGGCATGGTGAGCGCGCTCACGTCCAGCGGGCAGCGCGACATTCTGGTGCCTTCGCGCCAGGAATGATGTGTGCCTTGTGACCCCGCTTGATGGATGGAACCTCGTCGGCTGATCCCGACTCTGAAAGCCCATGAACCTGTTTCGCTGCCTGCCCGTTGTGGCCACCTCCGCCGCACTGCTTTTCACTGCCTTGCCCGCCCGTGCCGATGGTCTGGCCGAGCTGGATCAATTCCTGCGCGAGGTGGGGAGCGCCCAGGCCAGCTTCACCCAAGTGGTGACCTCGCCCAAACGGGCGAAAGAAACGGTGGCTCGCACCAAGACCTCCAGTGGGCGTTTCGAATTTCTGCGCCCGGGCCGGTTCCGCTTTGAATACACCCAGCCGTTTGAACAAACCATCGTGGCGGATGGTGAAACCTTGTGGCTCTACGATGTGGATCTCAACCAGGTCACGGCCCGCCAGCAAAAAGCCGTGCTGGGCAGCACGCCGGCGGCCCTGATTGCGTCGGGCACGGATCTCAAGGGCCTGGGTCAGGTGTTTGACCTGCAGTCCGCGCCCGCGGCCGATGGCATCGAATGGGTGGACGCCAAGCCGCGCCAGTCCGATGGCCAGCTGAAGAGCGTGCGGGTGGGCTTCCGCGCAGGGCAGCTCGCCGAATTGCAGATTGTCGACAGCCTGGGCCAGCGCTCGGTGCTGAGCTTTGGTGACTGGAAAGGCAATGTGACGCTCAAGGCCGAGCGGTTCCAGTTCCAGCCGCCGGCGGGTGCTGACGTCATCCGGCCTTGATGCTGTGAGCGCAGCCTCTTCGTCGCCAGTGCACCAGCCCTTGGCCGAGCGGCTCCGGCCGCGCAAGCTGTCCGAGGTGATCGGACAGCAGCACGTGTTGGGCGAAGGCATGGCGTTGCGCCTGGCTTTCGAGTCGGGGCAGCCGCACAGCTGCATCTTGTGGGGGCCGCCGGGTGTGGGCAAAACGACCATCGCGCGCCTGATGGCCGATGCCTTCGATGCCCAGTTCATCACCAT
>JBFHEQ010000230.1:0-5731 GCA_041584075.1 Hydrogenophaga sp. | reverse complement strand
CTTGTTTTGGTTGTTTCACTGTGGAGTCGATCGTGACCCTATCCCTGCCTGCAACGCGCACCGAACGCGACACCTTCGGCCCCATCGAAGTGCCGGCCCAGCGCCTGTGGGGTGCCCAGACCCAGCGTTCGCTCGAGAACTTCGACATCTCCGGCGAACGCCAGTCGACCGAAATCATCCGGGCGCTGGCACAGATCAAGCACGCCACGGCCGTGGTCAACCACCGCCTCGGGCTGCTCGACGAAGCCAGGTCGCAAGCGATCGTGCAGGCCGCCGACGAGGTGATCGAAGGGCGGCATGCCGAGGAGTTCCCGCTGGTCGTCTGGCAAACCGGCTCGGGCACGCAGACCAACATGAACCTCAACGAGGTGCTGGCCAACCGTGCCAGCGAGTTGCTGGGTGGCGAGCGTGGGGAGGGGCGGCGCGTGCATCCCAACGACGACGTCAATCGCAGCCAGTCTTCGAACGACGTGTTTCCCACGGCCATGCACGTGGCGGCGGTCAGCTCACTGCACGAACGTTTGCTGCCTTCGCTGGTCGCGCTTCGGGAAACGCTGGAGCGGAAGTCGCGCGACTTCGACGCCATTGTGAAGATCGGCCGCACCCACCTGCAGGATGCCACCCCGCTCACGCTGGGCCAGGAGTTTTCCGGCTATGTGGCGCAGTTGCGGCACGGCGAAGCGCATGTGCAGGCCGCGTTGCCGCACCTGTGCGAACTCGCGCTCGGTGGTACGGCGGTCGGCACCGGCCTCAACGCCCCCAAGGGTTATGCCGGGCAGGTGGCGGCAGAACTCGCCCGGCTCACGGGGCTGCCGTTTGTCACGGCCCCGAACAAGTTTGAGGCGCTGGCGTCGATGGATGGCATCGTGCACGCTCATGGCGCGTTGAAGACCTTGGCGGCGAGCCTGATGAAGATCGCCAACGACGTGCGCTGGCTGGCCAGCGGGCCGCGCAGTGGCATTGGCGAGCTGAGCATTCCGGAGAATGAGCCGGGCTCTTCCATCATGCCGGGCAAGGTCAACCCGACGCAGTGCGAGGCGCTGACCATGCTCGCGGCTCAGGTGTTTGGCAACGACGTGGCGATCAATTTTGGCGGCGCCTCGGGCAACTTTGAGCTCAACGTGTTCCGGCCCATGGCCGCGCACAACTTCCTGCAAAGTGTGCGCCTGCTCGGCGACGGCATTCGCAGCTTCAATACCCACTGCGCCGTGGGCATTGAGCCCAACCGCGATCGCATCGACGAGCTGGTCCAGCGCTCGTTGATGCTGGTGACCGCGCTGAATCCCCACATTGGCTACGACAAGGCTGCGACGATTGCAAAGAAGGCCCACCGAGAGGGCACAAGCTTGCGCGACGCCGCCATCGCGTCAGGGTTGCTCACGTCCGATCAATTCGATCAATGGGTGGTGCCGGCGCAGATGGTGGGCAACGGGACGCCTGCCGAGGGGTGACTGGGCCGGCAACAGGCCCTAGTGTCCTGAGCTGGAAGTTCATTGAATACGGATGCCGAAAATCGCCGCCATGCTGTGTTGAAAATCCTCGCGATCGCGACAGCTATCTCTGCGGTTTGCGCCTTGTCTGGTGACGGTTTCGACTCCTTTTCCTGATTCAACGAACTTCCAGCTCAGGACACTGGTGAGAAGGCGTCGCAGCGGTGCCCGCGACAACGGCCGTGTTGTGAAACCTGTTCATGACTTCAGGTCTGTGCGCGGCAGCAGGCACCCCGGCGCCACCCACGACAAAACAACTTTCTGCGGGACCCCTGAAGCACCCTGGGGGCTGTCTTGGCTTTGTCGGCAGCACCACGCGATCCCCGGCTCTTGTCGGTGTCGCTTCGATACCTTCTGCCACGCACACATTTCGCCTGACCCGTTTGAACGGCAGCGATGGGTCGACTGCCCATGTCACTGTGTTCATCCATGTCCCCGCCACTTGCCTGGAGACATGCCCGTCCAGCCCTTGAACGCGCGGATGAAGCTTTTCTCGTTGCGAAACCCCACGGCCTGGGCCACCTGTTTGATGGGCTTTTGAGAGCGTTGCAGCAACTCCATGGCACGGGTTCGGCGCACCTCGTCTTTGAGTGACTGCAGCGTGGCCCCTTCGTCTTGCAAGTGGCGGTGCAGGCTGCGGGGCGACAGGTTGAGCAGGGTGGCGAGTTCCTGGGCGTTGCGGCAGGCTTCGGGCTGGGTCGACAGGGCCTGGCGCACGCGCTGCACCAGCAGGCGGTCGCGGCGGTAGGCGAGTACGGTGAGTGGCAGCGCGTGCTGCAGCATCTGGTTCATGGCGGCTTCGTCGCGCCGGATCGGCAGGGCAAGGTAGCGGGCGTCGAACGTCAGGGCCGCATGGCTCTGGCCGAAGCTGCTGGGGCCATCGAACAGCACCCTGTACGAGGCTACATGGCCGGGCACTTCAAACGGAAACTGGGCGCCCTGCAGCGGAATGCGCGAGTCCACCAGCCAGCAGGCGAACCCGAGGATGTTGCGCAGAACCGAAACCACGCAAAACTCGCCGGGCTGGCCCGGGTTCGCGTGGGCGTGCAGCTCGATGCGGGCGGTGGCGGTGACTTCGTCTTCATGAACACTGAGCTGGATGTCGTCCGTCAGCAGGCCGTGGTGGCGGCACCAGCGTTTGAGCGCCAGTCCCAGCGTGGGTGACGAGAGCGAGGCCCGGGCCAGCATGCCGTAACTGCCCCAGGGCAGGGCGCGGCTGAAGCAGCCCAGGGCTTCGTCGTCGAGCTCCCGCATGGCGGCGTCTGAGATGGCCTCCATCTGGGCAGCGGTGATGCGGGCGTCGGGATTGTTGACCTGATCTGGCGCGATTTGTGCCAGATCGAGGGCGCGTGCCGGGTCCAGGCCCCGCGCAGCGTAGGCTTGAACCATGGCATCTACAAAAGCCATCGGTGTCAGTGCAGGAGGGGCGGTGAGGGCAGAGGCGGAGCGTTGCAGCGGCATGGGGTGAGTGTGCTGTCATGTGGCGTGATTTGCAACCTATCTGGCGCCCCGGAATCCCGCAGGGATCCTATGCTTGCCAGGTTGCGGCCGGTCATGGTTTCATGCAGGCTGCTGTTCAGCACCGCCAGGAGAGGAGGAGACCCGCTGTGACCGAAGCCACCCGTTCCACCGCCGCCCACGCCACGCCGCTCACGCAGAGCATGGCCCGTGGCGCCACCGATGTACCGCTGATCGAGTTGACCATAGGCGCCTGTTTCGACGCCATGGTGAGAAGCCAGCCCGACCACGAGGCACTGGTGAGCGTGCACCAGGGGCAGCGGTTCACCTACAGTGCCTTGCAGACCGAGGCCCGCCGGCTGGCGAGCGCCTTGCTCGGCTTGGGTCTGGGGCCCGGCGACCGCGTGGCGATCTGGTCGCACAACAACACCGAGTGGGTGCTCATGCAGCTGGCCACGGCCGAGGTGGGCCTGATTCTGGTGAACATCAATCCGGCTTACCGCACCAGCGAGGTGGAGTACGCGCTCAACAAGGTGGACTGCAAGCTGCTGGTGACCATGCCGCGCTTCAAAACCAGCGACTATCTGGGCATGTTGCGCGAGCTGGCGCCCGAATGGGCGCACGGCGAAGCAGGTCGGCTGGAGGCCCAGCAACTGCCGCATCTGCAGACGGTGGTGTGGATCGACGAACCCGGTCAAGGCGCCGAAGAACCCGGGTTGATGCGTTTCTCGGCGCTGCTGGCCCGTGGCAACGCCAGCGATCCGCGCGTGGCCGACATTGCAGCCGCGCTGAAGCCCACCGACCCGATCAACATCCAGTTCACCAGCGGCACCACCGGTTTCCCCAAAGGCGCCACGCTGACGCACCGCAATATTCTCAACAACGGTTTCTTCAACGGCGAGTGCATGAAGCTCACGCCGGCCGACCGGCTGTGCATTCCGGTGCCGCTGTACCACTGCTTCGGCATGGTGCTGGGCAACCTGGCCTGCCTGACGCATGGCGCGACCATCGTTTACCCCAACGATGCGTTTGACCCGATCACCGTGTTGCAGGCGGTGCAAGACGAAAAATGCACCGGCCTGCACGGCGTGCCCACCATGTTCATCGCCGAGCTGGACCATCCGCGCTTCAAGGAATTCGATCTGTCCACGCTGCGCACCGGCATCATGGCCGGATCCCCGTGCCCGACGGCGGTGATGCAGCGTGTGGTGGACGACATGCATTTGTCCGAAATCACCATTGCTTACGGCATGACGGAGACCAGCCCGGTGAGCTGCCAGAGCAGCACCGACACGCCGCTGGACAAGCGCGTGGCCACCGTGGGCCAGGTGCAGCCCCACCTGGAGGTGAAGATCATCGATGCCGAGTCGGGCGCGGTGGTGGCGCCCGGCCAGTCGGGCGAGCTGTGCACACGCGGGTATTCGGTGATGCACGGTTACTGGGACGACCCGGTCAAGACGGCCGAGGCCATCGACGCCGAGGGCTGGATGCACACTGGCGATCTCGCCACCATGGACGCCGAGGGCTACGTCAATATCGTCGGTCGCATCAAGGACATGGTGATACGCGGCGGTGAAAACATTTACCCGCGCGAAATTGAAGAGTTTTTGTACAAGCACCCTGCGGTGCAGGATGTGCAGGTGGTGGGCGTGCCCGACGTGAAGTACGGTGAAGAACTGTGTGCCTGGGTGGTGATCAAGCCCGGCCAGACGCTGACCGACGAGGTCTTGCGCGCGTTTTGCAAAGGCCAGATCGCCCATTACAAGGTGCCGCGCTACATTCGGTTCGTGAACGAATTCCCCATGACCGTCACAGGCAAGATACAAAAATTCAGAATACGCGACGCGATGAAAGAGCAGCTTGGACTGGCTGAAAACCGCACCGCATGACCCGTGAACACCCCCTGGGCCGTTTCTCGGCTTCGCCCTCAAGAGGGCCAGGCGGGTGGCCCGGCAAAGCCGGCTCCACGGCGGGCGCCGTATTTTTTGTGGCACGCTGACTGCGCACTGATCCGCTGAACCCTGGAAAAAATCCCCATGACCATTCTCGAAACCCAACTCAACGCCCGCTCTGCCGATTTCCAGGCCAATGCCGCCGCCATGCAAGCGGTGGTGGACGATTTGAAAAAGCAAATTGAAAAGGCCACGCTCGGCGGCGGCGAGGCTGCGCGCGCCAAACACACCGGGCGAGGCAAGCTGTTGCCGCGCGACCGCGTGCAGATGCTGCTGGACCCCGGCACACCGTTTCTGGAGCTGAGCCCGCTGGCGGCGATGGGCATGTACCCCGACCGCGATGGCAGCGACAGCGCGCCTTGCGCCGGCGTGATTGCCGGTGTGGGCCGGGTCAGCGGCGTGGATTGTTTGATCATCTGCAACGATGCCACCGTGAAGGGCGGCACCTACTACCCGCTCACGGTCAAGAAACACCTGCGCGCCCAGGAAGTGGCGCAGCAAAACAACCTGCCCTGTATCTACCTGGTGGACTCGGGCGGCGCCAACCTGCCGAACCAGGACGAGGTCTTCCCCGATCGCGATCACTTCGGCCGCATCTTCTTCAACCAGGCCAACATGAGCGCCCAGGGCATCGCCCAGATCGCCGTGGTCATGGGCTCGTGCACGGCGGGCGGCGCTTACGTGCCGGCGATGAGCGATGAGACCATCATCGTGAAAAACCAGGGCACCATTTTTCTGGGTGGCCCGCCGCTGGTGAAGGCCGCCACGGGCGAAGTGGTCACGGCCGAAGACCTGGGCGGTGGCGATGTGCACACGCGCCTCTCGGGCGTG
>JBFHEQ010000229.1:0-5801 GCA_041584075.1 Hydrogenophaga sp. | reverse complement strand
GCTGGCCCGGCTGGTGACCAGCATCCAGCCTGCGCCGGGATCGATCTGGGCAGTCGCCATGGCACCGATGAGTTTGTCGAGCGCATTGTGGCGACCGATGTCTTCACGCAACAAGACGATGCGCCCCTCCAGGTCGCACCACGCGGCTGCGTGCGCTGCGCCTGTGAGTTGCTGCAACGCCTGCCATTCGCGCAACGCCCGCTGGCCCTTGGCCAGCACACCCAAAGGAACCCTGACCTCCGGGGCCTCCGGCACGGTGTGGCTGACCTGATCCAGGCTTTCGGTGCCACACAGCCCGCAGCCCGTGCGCCCGGTCAGGTTGCGGCGACGCTCTTTCAAACGCCACTCACAAGCAGCGGCGACCTCGAGTTGCAGGCTGATGCCCCGGTTGTCCCGCTCGATGTCAACCCCATAGAGCTCGCTGCGGTCCGCGAGCAAGCCTTCTGTGAGGCCAAAGCCCAGCGCAAAGTCCTCGAGATGGTCAGGGCTCGCCAGCATCACTGCATGAGAGATGCCGTTGAACACCAGCGCCACGGGCACTTCTTCGGCCACCCAGTCGGGCTGGACAGACGCCACACCCTCACGCAGGGTCGTGACGGTCTGGGTGCGCACACCTGGTGGCATCACCACCTCCCGGTCATACGGTTTCATGATCCGGCCGTTTCGCTGACGGGTGTGGCCCGGGCCCGCTTGAGCAGGTCCAGTTGCTGACGGTCAAAGGCCGCATAAGCTTGTTGCCACTCTGAAGCCTGCGTCACCGGGATCACCTGCACCGCCGTGACCTTGTACTCAGGGCAGTTGGTGGCCCAGTCTGAGCTGTCGGTGGTGATCACGTTGGCGCCGCTTTCAGGGAAGTGGAAGGTGGTGTAAACCACGCCCGGCTGCATGCGCTCGCTGATCTGCGCCCGCATGACCGTCTGGCCTGCGCGGCTGCTGATGCCCACCCAGTCGCCTTCTTTGACTCCACGGTCCAGCGCATCGTGCGGATGGATCTCGAGCAGGTCTTCGTCGTGCCACTGGTTGTTGGGTGTGCGGCGGGTTTGCGCACCCACGTTGTACTGACTGAGAATGCGGCCCGTGGTCAGCAACAACGGGAACCTGCGCGTGATCTTCTCGTCACTGGGGATGTATTGCGTGTTGAAAAACTTGCCCTTGCCCCGCACAAAATGGTCCACGTGCATGGTGGATGTGCCCGCCTCTTCCGTGTCTTCGTTGCAGGGCCACTGCACGCTGCCCAGCCGATCAATCTTCTCGAAGCTGACGCCCTGGAACGATGGCGTGAGTTCCGCGATCTCCTGCATGATCTCTTCGGGGTGGTTGTAGTGCATGGGATAGCCCAGCGCATTGGCCAGCTTCATGGTGACCTCCCAGTCGCCCAGCCCGGCGAGCGGTGACATCACCTGGCGCACGCGGCTGATGCGGCGTTCGGCATTGGTGAACGTGCCGTCTTTTTCCAGGAAACTGCTGCCCGGCAGCAGCACATGGGCGTACTTCGCGGTTTCGTTCAGGAAGATGTCCTGCACCACGATGCACTCCATGGCGCTCAGCGCCGCTGACACGTGCTGCGTGTTCGGGTCGGACTGCACAATGTCTTCGCCCTGGCAATACAGGCCCAGGAAACTGCCGCCCAGCGCGGCCTCGAACATGTTGGGAATGCGCAGGCCTGGCTCGGGGCTGATCTCCACGCCCCAATGGGCCTCAAACTGCGAGCGCACCGTGGTGTCGCCAATGTGGCGGTAGCCTGGCAGCTCGTGCGGGAAGCTGCCCATGTCGCAACTGCCCTGCACGTTGTTCTGACCGCGCAAGGGGTTCACACCCACACCTTCGCGCCCGACCATGCCGCAGGCCATGGCCAGGTTGGCAATGCCGATCACCATGGTGGAGCCTTGAGCGTGTTCGGTCACACCCAGCCCGTAATAGATGGCCGAGTTCGGGCCGCTGGCGAACAGGCGCGCAGCCTTGCGCACCTCGTCGGCCGGCACGCCGGTCACGGCCTCGAAGGCTTCTGGCGAGTTCTCCGGGCGGCTCACAAAGGCCCGCCACTCGTTGAAACTCTTGGTGTCGCAGCGCTCGGCCACGTAGGCTTCGTTGATCAGGCCCTCGGTGGCGACCACATGGGCCAGGGCCGTGATCATGGCGACGTTGGTGCCGGGCTTCAGCGCCAGGTGGTGATCGGCGCGCACGTGGGGTGTTTCCACCAGCTCAATGCGGCGCGGATCCACCACGATGAGCCGCGCGCCTTCGCGCAAACGCCGCTTCATGCGCGAGGCGAACACGGGGTGGGCATCGGTCGGGTTGGCACCGATCACCATGATCACGTCGGCCTGCTCCACCGATTTGAAGGTCTGCGTGCCGGCCGAGGTGCCGAAGGTCTGGCCCATGCCGTAGCCCGTGGGCGAGTGGCAGACGCGGGCGCAGGTGTCCACGTTGTTGGTGCCAAAGGCAGCGCGGATCAGTTTCTGCACGAGGTACACCTCTTCGTTGGTGCAGCGGCTCGACGTGATGCCGCCCACCGAATCCTTGCCGTGCTTCGCCTGAATGCGCTTGAACTCGCTGGCCGCGTAGCCGATGGCTTCATCCCAGCTGACTTCACGCCACGGGTCGGTGATCTTGGCGCGGATCATGGGCTTGGTGATGCGGTCTTTATGGGTGGCATAGCCCCAGGCAAAGCGGCCCTTGACGCAGGAATGGCCTTCGTTGGCCTTGCCGTCTTTCCACGGCACCATGCGCACCACGGTGTTGCCCTTCATCTCGGCCTTGAACCCGCAACCGACGCCGCAATAGGCGCAGGTGGTGATCGCACTGTGCTCGGGCTGGCCGAGCTCGATGATGGATTTTTCCTGCAGGGTGGCGGTCGGGCAGGCTTCGACGCAGGCGCCGCAGCTCACGCATTCGCTGTCCATGAAGGGCTGATCCTGGCCCGGTGAAACCCGGCTCTCGAACCCGCGTCCGGAAATGGTCAAGGCAAAAGTGCCTTGCGTTTCTTCGCAGGCCCGCACACAGCGGTTGCAGACGATGCACTTGCTCGCATCGTAGGTGAAATAGGGATTCGATTCGTCTTTTTTGGCATCCGTGTGGTGCGAGCCGCAAACGCCATCGAGCGTGGTGCCTGCCGCGCCGTAACGCACGTTGCGCAAACCGGTCACACCCGCCATATCCTGCAGTTCACAATTGCCGTTGGCGCTGCAGGTGAGGCAATCCAGCGGGTGGTCGGAGATGTAAAGCTCCATCACGCCCTTGCGCAATTTTTGCAACTTGGGCGTTTGTGTGTGCACAACCATGCCAGGCTCGACTGGTGTGGTGCACGAGGCCGGCGTGCCTTTGCGGCCATCGATCTCGACCAGGCACAGGCGGCAGGAACCAAAGGGCTCCAGGCTGTCGGTGGCGCACAGCTTGGGCACCTGGACACCCGCGTCTGCAGCCGCCCGCATGAGCGACGTGCCTTTGGGCACACGCACTTTGCTGCCGTCAATGGTGAGTTCCACCGATTCACCGGAGACCCGCGCCGGCGTGCCTCGGTCCACTTCAATCCTGATGTGCTTCAACATGGTTCGTCTCCTTCAGGCGGCCTGGCGGTCCGCGGCGGTCAATCCAAAATCTTCCGGGTAGTGGTCCAGCGCGGACAGCACTGGCAATGGCGTCATGCTGCCCATGGCGCACAGGCTGCCGCCTACCATGGTGTCGCACAGGTCGCGCAACAAGATCACCTGCTGCTCCCGGTTCGAGCCCCCTGTAATGCGGTCGATCACCTCCACGCCACGCGTGGAACCGATGCGGCAAGGGGTGCATTTGCCACAGCTTTCGATGGCACAAAACTCCATCGCATAACGCGCCAGTCCGGCCATGTCGGCCGTGTCGTCGTGCACCACGATGCCACCGTGGCCCAGCACAGCACCGATGGCCGCGTACGCCTCGTAATCCAGCGGAACATCCCATTGCGACTCGGGCACGTAGGCGCCCAACGGCCCCCCGACCTGCACCGCCTTGATGGGACGGCCGCTGCGCGTGCCGCCACCAAAACCGTAGAGCAGTTCGCGCAGGGTGAGCCCAAAGGCCTTCTCGACCAGACCACCCTGCTTCACATTGCCGGCCAGCTGGAACGGCAACGTGCCGTGCGACCGGCCCATGCCGTAGTCGCGGTAGAACTGTGCGCCGCGCGCGAGGATCACGGGCACGCTGGCAAAAGTGATGACGTTGTTGATCACCGTGGGTTGTCCGAACAAGCCTTCGATGGCCGGCAGCGGCGGCTTGGCCCGCACGACGCCGCGTTTGCCCTCCAGGCTCTCCAGCATGGCGGTTTCTTCGCCACACACATACGAACCCGCTGCCTTGCGCACTTCCAGGTGGAACGTGTGCTCGCTGCCCAGCACCCGGTCGCCCAGGAACCCGGCGGCCGTTGCACGCACGACCGCTTCGGTCATGGTCGCCACGGCGTGCGGGTATTCGCTGCGGATGTAGACATAACCTTGCGTGGCACCCACCGTCAGCGCCGCGATGGTCATGCCCTCGATCAGCATGTAAGGGTCGCCCTCCATCGTCATGCGATCCGAATAGGTGCCCGAATCGCCCTCGTCGGCGTTGCACACCACGTACTTCTGGGCCGCCTGAGCGCCGGCCACAGTCTTCCATTTGATGCCCGCTGGAAACGCAGCGCCGCCCCGCCCACGCAGGCCCGAATGGGTCACCTCGTGCAGCAGGTCGTTCGATGCCATGCCCACCGCCCGACGCAGTCCCTGCCAGCCATCGTGCGCTTCATAGTCGGTCAGGCTCAAGGGATCGGTGATGCCCATGCGCCGAAAGGTCAGGCGCTCCTGCAGCGCCAGAAACGGGATCTGCTCGGTGATGCCTTGGCGCAAGGCATGATCACCGCCGTCCAGCAAGCCCGCATCGAGCAGCGCCGGCACATCGCCAGCCGAGACCGGACCGTAGGCCACACGGCCAAGCGCCGTGCCCACCTCCACCAGGGGTTCCAGCCAGAACAGCCCGCGCGAGCCGTTTCGCACCAGCTCAATCGCCATCCCCCGCCTCGCACACTCGCTGAGCAGCGCCGCCGCCACCTCATCCGCCCCGGCCGCCAAAGCGGCGGAATCGCAGGGCACATACAGCTTCACCGCACTCATGCCGCCACCTCCACCGCTGAGAGCACCGCAGGGAGTCGGTCCGCCGTCACCCGCGCAAACACCCGGTCGTTCACTTGCATGGCGGGCGACTGCGCACACAGGCCCAGGCAATACACAGGCTCCAGCGACACCGCACCATCGGCCCGGGTTTCATGGGCTTTCACCCCCAGGCGTTGCTCCACCTCGGCCATGAGGGCATCGGCGCCACAGGCCTTGCAAGACTCAGCGCGGCACACCTGCACCACAGCCCGCCCTGGAGGCGACTGCCGAAAGTGGTGGTAATAGCTGATCACCCCATGCACCTCGGCCCGCGACAGGTTGAGCCCCTTGGCCATGGGCTCCACCGCTTCGGCAGGCACATAGCCGAACGCATCTTGCACCGCATGCAGCAGGGGCAGCAACCCGCCCCGTTGCTCACGGTGTTGCTGTATGAGGGTGTCGAGTTGTTCTCGCATGGCGTGTCTCCTAGGGTATCGATGCGATCGGGCATTTGGTATCACGGGGCCCGACCGGTTGAGGGTGTGGCCCATCAGTTGAAAAACTTCGCGGCGCTGAGCAAGGTCCGGTAAACGCCCCAGGCCAGCGGGAGCCCCACAGCAGACCAGGCCAGCACCACGGTCACCGTGCGGGTTGCGTGGAAACTTTCATGGCTGCTGCCCACTTCCGAGGCTTTCGCCCTGT
>JBFHEQ010000228.1:0-5857 GCA_041584075.1 Hydrogenophaga sp. | reverse complement strand
TGCAAGATGTAAAGCAGACTCAAGGTCTGTTTTTTTAGATCTTTCTGACATTCCACGATGTATATTATGTTAAGTTAATAACACCGACCAAGAACAAATGGGCACACCTCTTGCTGGATAACCCTGCTTTTGGCTCTCGCCTATGCGGGGAAACACCTGCATGCACCATCTTGGACACGAATGAGCCAGACCTACAATCAATCACCTTGTCAAAGGCCTTTTGCCTGAGCCAACCTTTTTTTGAAACGCCCCTTTTTGAGGAACTCCATGAAGAACCTGTTTCTGACTCTGAGCCTGATTGGTGCGGCCAGTTTGGTCGCCTGCGGAAAAACCGAGGCGCCTGCCGCGCCAGCCGCCGAGCCTGCGGCTGCGGCAGCGCCAGCCGAAGCACCTGCAGCCAGCCAGTGGCCTGAACTGCGTGTCGCCATCGATCCCACGTACAAGCCCTTCACCTACAAGACCGATTCGGGCGAACCCGCCGGCTTCGACGTGGATGTGGCCAAAGCCCTCTGCGATGAGTTGAAGAGCACCTGCGTGTTCGTCGAGCAGGCCTGGGACGGCATGATCCCCGGTCTGCAAGCCAAAAAGTACGACGTGATCATCTCTTCGATGTCCATCACCGAAGAGCGCAAGCAAGCCGTTGACTTCACCGGCAAGTACTACAACACGCCGTCGTGTGTCGTGGTCAAGGCCGACCTGAATCTGGGCGCCGAAGCCGCCAGCTTCAAAGGCAAAAAACTGGGCGTGCTCAAAGCTTCGACCCAGGAAAAATACGCCATGGGCGAACTGCAACCCGCAGGCGCAACCATCGTGCCTTACGATGCACAGGATCAGGTCTATCTCGATGTGAAATCGGGTCGCCTGGACGGCACCGTGGCCGACGTGGTTGAAGTCAATGGCGGCTTCCTGTCCACGCCTGATGGTGCGGGCTATGCCTGCGCTGGCAGCCGCATTCCTGTGGAATTCGACGCCAAGTACTTCGGCGCCGGCGCCGGTGTGGCTCTGCGCAAGGAAGACACCGCACTGCGTGACGCGCTGGACGCAGGCATCAAGGCCATCCGTGACAGCGGCAAGTGGAAAGAACTGGCTGAAAAGCACGTTCCCGGCGTGGACCTCTGGGGTTCCTGAGTCCGCTTGACCGCCACAGATAGTGCCAGCGAAAACACCAACCGATGAGCAGTTATTTCTTGAATATTCTCCAGGGTCTCCTGGTCACGATTGGTGTTTCTCTGGGCGCTCTTGTGGTCGCCACCACGCTGGGCCTGGCAGGCGCAGCGGCCAAACTGTCACCTTACAAGCCGCTGAACTGGCTGGGTGATGTGTACTCCACCGTGATCCGGGGCGTCCCGGATCTGGTGTGGATGCTGTTGTTGTATTTCGGCGGGCAGATCGTGGTCAACGACATCGCCGAAGCCCTGGGTTACCGCAGGGGACCCCAGATCAATCCCTTTGTTGCGGGTGTTCTCACCATCGGTTTCGTCTATGGCGCCTACATGACCGAGACCTTCCGGGGTGCGATCATGAGTGTGCCCAAGGGGCAATCTGAAGCCGGCTGGGCCTTTGGCATGAGCCGCTTCTACACGTTTCGGCGCATGGTTTTGCCCCAGATGGTGCGGTTCGCCCTCCCCAGCTTCACCAACAACTGGCTGGTGTTGCTGAAGGCCACTGCTCTGGTTTCTGTCATCGGGCTGGCCGACATCACCAATCTCGCCAAACAGGCGGGTGCTGCAGCCCGCGGAGACATTCCCGGTGCAGCCATCATCTTCATGGCCTTTGCAGGTTTCCTGTACCTGATGATCTCCTCCCTCAGTCTGATCCTGCTGCGCAAGGCCGAAGCGAAGTTCTCCGCCGGGGTGAAGCGGGGAGAGTTCTGATGGACAAATTCGCCATCATCTTTGAACCCCAGAACCTCCAGCTCTACTGGATCGGCTTTCTGGCCACGCTGGAACTGCTCGCAGTCAGCCTGGTCGCCGGTGGCCTGCTGACCTTGCCACTGACCCTGATGCGGGTCTCCAAAAATGCCTGGCTGTCCAAGCCGGTCTGGTTGTTCACCTATGTGGTCCGCGGCACGCCTTTGTTGATCCAGGTGTATTTCATCTACTACGGCATCGCCCAGCTGGAATGGGTGCAAGGCCTGTGGGACACAACCTGGCCCTTCACCTGGTTCAAGGATCCGTTCTTCTGCGCGGTGCTCGCATTCACGCTCAACACCTGCGCATACACCGTCGAAATGCTGGCCGGAGCGATTCGGGAAACGCCGGCCGGCGAGATCGAAGCCGCTCAGGCGGCCGGGTTTGGCAAGTGGAAGATGATGTTTCGCCTGGTGTTGCCCAGCGCCCTGCGCCGCACCCTCCCCGGCTACTCCAACGAAGTGGTGATGATGCTGCACGCCACGTCTCTCGCCAGCGTGGTTCCCGCGCTGTACGATCTGACCAACGCCGCTTACGCCATCTACAAAACCTATTACCTGGCCTTCCAGCCCTTCATCGCGGTGGCTGTACTGTATTTCCTGCTCACGTTCACACTGGTCTATGCCTTTCGCCTACTGGAACGTCGCTTCCTCGCGTACCTGAAGCCACGCACCCATTGAGCCTTTTCCCGTCAAGGCTGCGCTGGCGCTGCTGAAACGGCGGAGACATTTTTGGCTATGCACACCTCCCAACACGCACTCATCTCCCCTGCCCTGGGCACCCAACGCACACTGACCAGCCTGCATTTCGGCCAGGCGGGCAGTGGCGAAAAAGCCTATATCCAGGCCAGTCTGCACGCCGACGAATTGCCGGGCATGCTGGTCGCCCACTACCTCCGCGGGCTGCTGGAAACCGCCGAAAACGAAGGTCAGATGCGGGGTGAGGTGGTGTTGGTTCCCCTGGCCAATCCCATTGGCCTGAACCAGACCACCATGCACTACCAGCTGGGTCGTTTCGAGATGGCCAGCATGGAGAACTTCAATCGAAACTACCCCGATTTTTTCACTCTGCTGAAAGACCAACTGAAGGATCAGCTCAGCGACGATGCCGAAGCCAACAAGCGCACGATCCGCCATGCCATGCTCCAGATCTTGCAGGCAGAACGCCCCGCCACCGAGCTGCACAGCCTTCGCAACACCTTGATGCAGCTGGCCCACGATGCCGATGTGGTGCTGGACCTGCACTGCGATTTTGAAGCCACGGTACACCTCTACGTCGAACAGGCCATGCTCGACCAGATGATGCCGTTGGCCGCCTACCTGGGTGCGCAGGCTGTGTTGTGGGCCAACGGATCGGGTGAGTCCATCTCGTTTGATGAAGCGCTGTCGGGTCCCTGGTGGCGCCTGAAAGCCCATTTCGCTGATTGCGCTCCCGTGCCCCTCGCTTGTGCCAGCACGACTGTTGAGTTGCGCGGTCAGCTGGATGTGTCTGAAGAACTCGCCGCCCAAGATGCCCTGGCCATCTTTCACTACCTGCAACACCGCGGTATCGTGGGCAGCGCCCCCCCCATCCTGCCTGAGCCCCTGTGTGAAGCGACACCGCTGACTGGCACCGAGTCGCTGCACGCACCCCACCCGGGCGTGATCGCATTCGCTGTCAAACCGGGTGACCACGTTCAGGTCGGACAAACGCTGGCCCGCGTGGTGGACCCTGTTTCCAACCGATCAACACCTGTGGTGGCCTCGACCAATGGCGTCGTTTACGCCCGCCACAGCCTGCGCTGGGCCACCGCCAACCTGGAAATATGCCGCGTTGCGGGCCACACGCCCATCCGCGCTGGCAATCTGCTGAGCCCCTGAGCCTGGGCCCCCTCCATTCAACGCCTGAACATGACCACAAAACTGGAAGCCATCGACATCCGCAAGAGCTACGGCTCACACGAAGTCATCAAGGGCATGTCGCTCACCGCCCACGCGGGAGACGTGATCAGCATCATTGGTTCCTCGGGCTCGGGAAAGTCAACCTTCTTGCGTTGCATGAACCTGCTCGAGCGCCCGCAGCAAGGTCGCTTGATCGTGGCCGGTGAAGAGCTCAAACTGGTGACAGCCAAAGACGGCATGCTCAAAGCTGCCGATGACAGGCAGTTGCAGCGTGCCCGGGCCAAACTGGCCATGGTGTTCCAGCACTTCAACCTGTGGTCGCACCTGACCGTGCTGGAGAACGTGATCGAAGCACCCATCGCGGTTTTGGGCAAGAGCAAAGAAGAAGCCGTGACCACAGCGCGCAAGTATCTGGAGAAAGTGGGCCTGAAGGACGTGGAAGGCAAGTACCCGGCCCACATGTCGGGCGGTCAGCAGCAGCGCGTGGCCATCGCCCGGGCTTTGGCGATGGAACCCGAGGTGATGCTGTTTGACGAGCCCTCCAGCGCGCTAGACCCCGAGCTGGTCACCGAAGTGCTGCGTGTGATGCGCACGCTGGCCGAAGAAGGCCGCACCATGGTCGTGGTGACCCATGAAATGGGCTTTGCCCGCGAGGTGTCCAATCACCTGATCTTCCTGCACCAGGGATTGATCGAAGAGCAAGGCGTTCCATCCGAGGTGCTCACCCACCCCAAGAGCGAGCGCCTGGCCCAGTTCCTCTCGGGTAACCTCAAGTGAGGGTGGCAAACGGCCGATAAGGACGGCACTTTGGCTGTTGTTGCCGCGCTTGCGCCCCCGCCTTTTCTCGCACCATAGGGTCACCTAGCCATTGGGCTTTACCCCACCTGCGTTGAAAAGGAACCACCATGAGCACCATCGAATCGACCGGCAGCAACATGTCCGGCATGTTTTCCTCTATTGGAGCCGTTGCTGCCAACTACTTCCAGGACAAGCTGCACAAAAAGCTGGATACCGATGCCGACGGGACAGTCGGCAAAAGTGAGTTTCAAGCGGCCTTGCAAGAAGTGGGCGTGAAGCTGGGCGTTGATACGGGTTCCACCGCCGACGCCGACGCCATGTTTGCCAGTGTGGATGCTGATGGCAACGGATCGCTCACCGGCAGTGAAACCGGTCAGATCATCGCGAAGATGCTCGGCGGCAGCGGCACCGGCGCGTTCGTGCAGACCCGAGGCGACGAAACCCGATTCGCAGAGCTGGATGCCGACGGGGATGGCAACATTTCCATGGCTGAGTTCGGCATCGGCTCCAGCAGCGAGACCAGCACAACGGACAGCAGTCTGGCCCAGGAAGACACCACCAGCACAGGCACCTCCGGCACCACGGGCGACAGCTCATCGACCGAAGTGCTGACCGACAATGGTGTGAACACCTTGCTGGCGTCGGTCGACAGCGATGGTGATGGCAAAGTCAGTGGCACTGAAATCTCTGCCTTCGCTGCGAAGATCAGCAGCCAGATGCAAGCTGCTTCAAAGCTGTACAACAACACCGCGACAGCCAGCTTTACCACCAGTCAGCTCAAACAGGCGGCTTGAGCACCACCACCGAATCCCGTCCTCTGGCGTCGCCCTTCCGGGCCGACGCGACAGACCGGGGCCATCATGGGTTGAGGATCAGCACGCTGCGCCATTCAGCGGGGTGCATTTGCAGCCGCCGATAGCCAACCGACGCCCATGATTCGCTCATGTCCCGATAGCGGGGTGACAAGGCATTGCCACTTTGCCCAGTCTGGTACATGAACACTGACTGCTCAGGATCGGCCAGATCGTAGATCGCCCGAAGGCTGGCTGCATGCCGGTTGGCAAATGGCGCATCTTTTTTGTCCAGGTGGTACTGACCCACATTCACCGTGAAGGGATCGCCGCCGGTCTCGGCGCGCACTTCGAACCATGGTGCAAGCGCCCCCACATTGCTGAAAGGCCTGTGAATGGATATCGCCGGATGGGCCTCACCCCAACGCCAGGCCGCCACCTGGTCGCCCTGCATCGTCGCCAAACGGTCCAGTGCGCG
>JBFHEQ010000227.1:0-5858 GCA_041584075.1 Hydrogenophaga sp. | reverse complement strand
GGTCGGGCTTTCGGCGCTCTGCCGGCATGACCATGCGGTGCATCAACACGGTCAAGGCGTCGCTTTCCACCTCGGTCACCGCCCAGAAACTCCACCGCAACGCTTCGGCGTCTTCGCCCGGATTGGCCGGCGCGATGCCCTTCCCGTCGGGGATGCCATGGTGACGAGCCAGGTAGAGGGCGCAAGCCATGCTTTCCCAGACCACCACATCCCCTCCCTGGTCGGCCGGGCGCTGGTCCACCACCACCGGGATGTGCCCATTGGGGTTGATCGCCAGAAACTCCGGGGTTCGCGTGCGCCCACCCTGGTAATCCAGATCGACATGGGTGAACTCAAGACCCAGCTCGGTCGCGGTCCACAAGGGGCGGATGGCACGGGAAGCGGGGATGCCGTAAATCGTCAGGCTCATGGGTACTCGCAGTTGGCAATCAATTCACATTCAACATCTGGCACAACACGCGGAGATCGCTCAACGTGACGTGAGGCTGCCGGGGCGCATGGTCCCAGGCTTGCCCCTCCCGGCGGACCCAGGCGAACTGCATGCCAGCATCGATCGCACCCAGTCCATCCAGGTGGGCATCATCGCCAATGTGCAGCACTTCATGAGGCGCCACGCTCGCGGCCTTTGCTCCCGCATGAAAGATGCGCACATCGGGCTTGCCCACACCAAAACCCTGAGCGCTCAGCGCGGCATGGAAATGCGCGCCCAGTCCCACACGGTGGACATCGGCGTTGCCATTGGACAGGGCCACCACCGGAAACCGGCTGGCCAGGCCCTGCAGGGCGGGCAAGGCGTCTTCAAAGAGTTCCACGCGGTGCCGTTCGGCAAAAAAGGCCTCAAAAGCCGGCTCGGCCAGGGTCGGGTCATCACCGGCACGGTTCAACAGCAAGCGGATCGACTCGCGCCTCAGGGCGCTCATGTCGTGCGCGAGATCGGGTCTCAACACGGCCATCTGGTTGCGCACGTCACGCAAGGTGTTCTTGTCCCGCCCCAGGGCGGCCGTTGCCGGTGCGCGCTCTTCCAGCCAGGCCTGAAGGACCAACTCGGCGCGGGCAATCGTGGGCCAGATCGGCCACAGCGTATCGTCCAGATCGATGGTGATGGCGCGGACACGCCCAACGTCCAACCCTTGGTCAATGTGAGCGGATGGAGCGGCGGAGGTGGTGTTTTCGAAGGTCTTCATGTCTGCGGGAGAATAGCGCATGAGCTTCCAAAAAGAACCCCCTTTCTCGCATGGTCAGGCCCCCCGCACGGCTGTTGTGTTGTGCAACCTGGGCACACCCGACGAACCCACAGCGCCCGCCCTGCGGCGCTACCTGGCGGAGTTCCTCAGTGACCACCGGGTGGTGGAGATTCCCAAACCCGTCTGGTGGCTGATCCTGCACGGCATCATCCTGCGCGTGCGCCCCAAGAAATCGGCGGCCAAATACGCCAGCGTCTGGATGCCCGAAGGCTCGCCCCTCAAGGTCTGGACCGAAAAACAGGCCACCCTGCTGCGGGGCTACCTGGGCGAGCGCGGCCACCAGGTCACCGTACGCTATGCCATGCGCTACGGCAATCCCTCCATTCCATCGGTGCTGGATGAGCTCAAGGCTCAGGGCATGACGCGCGTGCTGCTGGTGCCCGCCTATCCTCAATACAGCGGCACCACGACGGCCAGCGTGTTTGACGCGGTGGCCCACTGGGGGTTGAAAGCGCGCCATCTGCCCGAGATGCGCTTCATCAACCGCTACCACGACGACGCCGGCTACATCGAGGCGCTGGCCAAGAAAGTTCGCCAGCACTGGATGCACCATGGCCAGGCCGACAAGCTGGTCATGAGCTTTCATGGCGTGCCCGAGCGCACCCTGCAACTCGGTGACCCCTACCACTGCGAGTGTCACAAAACTGCGCGCTTGCTGGGCGAGCGGCTGGGTCTGGGCAAAGACCGCTACCAGGTCACCTTCCAGTCGCGCTTTGGCAAGGCCAAATGGCTGGAGCCCTACACCGAGCCCACGCTGATCGCTTTGGCCCAGCAGGGGTTGAAAAGCGTCGACCTGATTTGCCCCGGCTTCACCAGCGACTGCCTGGAAACCCTGGAAGAAATCAACATGGAAGCCCGCGAGGCCTTCCTGCACGCAGGGGGCGAAGCTTTCAACTACATCGAGTGCGTGAACGACAGCCCCGACTGGATCCGCGCCCTCACCGACCTCACCGAACGCCACTTGCAAGGCTGGCCCACCCTGCAGGCCGACGACCCGATGGCGCTGAAGGCGAGCCGGGCAAATGCGCTGGCCATGGGGGCGAAGGACTGATGGCATCCGTATACCGCCCATCGCTGCGTCCTGCCCGGGCCCTGTGGATGGTCATCGCCCTCGCTTGGCTCAGTGGGATGACCGCATGCAGCGCGCGCCAAGGCTATGCCAGCGCCCAAAACTGGCAACGCCAACAGTGCAGCAAGATCATCGACGCTCAGGAGCGCCTCCGGTGCATGCGCGATACCGACACTTCGTACGATCAATACAAGAAAGACACCGACGCCATCCAGCAAAGACCGTGAGCCACTCCGTGGCTTCCGGGGCTCTGATCAGCGGGATGTTGCCAGGAACCGGTGAACCAGTTCCAGCTGATCCGGCACATTGAGCGCTGGCGCGTGGCCACAACCGTCGATGGTCACCACCAGGGCGCGCGGTCCGCGATCGCGCATGGCCTCGGCTGTTTCGACCAGCAAGAGATCGGAGTCGGCCCCGCGCAGACACAACACCGGGATAACAATGCGGTCGTAGGCATCCCACAGCCCATAGTCATCAGGGTGGTGGCTGAACTGCATCACCATGGCGGGGTCGTAGTGCGGCGTCACCCAGCCGTTGGGCAGGCGGCGCGTCGAGCTCTCCGTGAGCAATGTCCACTGGGCATCGGGTAAGTAGCCATAGGGTTTGTAGACCGTGCGGAAATACTGCTCCAGCTCCCCCACCGTGGCAAACGAAGCGGGGCTGCCCGCGTAGGAACGGATGCGATCGACGGCCGGCGCGGCCAGCTCCGGGCCGATGTCGTTGAGCACCAGTCGCGCGAGGCGGGCTTTCAGTGGGCCGGCCGCACAGACCATGCCGATGGCACCGCCCATGGAGGTGCCGACCCAGTGAAACCGGTCCAGCCCAAGCTGGTCAACCAGGTCGGTGGCGATGCGGGCGTAGAAGTCCAGGCAGTACTCGGTCTCGGGCTCAGGGCTCCATTGCGACAGGCCGCGCCCGATGGTGTCGGGGCAAATCACCCGATAACCCAACGCACTCAGGTGCGCCGCCAGAGGGTCCATGTCGCGGCCAGTGCGCGCCAGCCCATGCCAGGCCACCACGTCGCCCTGATGGGTCACGCCCGGAGCTGGCGCCCAGTCCATCAGGTGGATTTCGCGGCCTGCGCACCGCAGATAGCGTGAGCGAACAGGGGTTGTGGAGGCGTTGATCATGATGACTCCTTCATGCGCCTGAGCTGCGCCAGCACGGCACGCTCGCGGAGCCGTCCGACCAGGCCCGTCGGGAAGTAATACACCGACAAGACAAACAGCACGCCCAGCCACAACAGCCAGCGATCGGGCGTGAGCAACGCCGGCAGCAGCGGAATGCCTTCGGCGGCTTCCCCGGCGGCACGCAACAACGCCTGCAAATAACTTTGCGCCAGCACAAACAACACGCTGCCAATCAGGGCGCCATACACCGTGCCCATGCCGCCGATCACCACGATGAGCAACACATCGATCATGATTTCAAACGACAACGACGTGTCCGGCCCGTTGTAGCGAATCCAGAGCGCCAGCAGGCAACCGGCCATTGTCGCAAACAAGGCCGAGAGCACGTTGGACAAGGTTCGGTAAATCACGGTCCGGTAGCCCAGGGCCTCGGCGCGAAAATCGTTCTCCCGAATCGCCTGCAAGACCCGGCCAAATGGCGAATTCACGATGCGCAGGATGGTCAGAAAAATCGCGGTCACCGCAAAGAACAGCAGGTAATAGCTGATGAGCTTGCCATCCAGATACACATCGCCCAGCGGCGTGGTGATCGGATCCTCCATCAGCTCGAACGAAGGGGACAACAGCTCGGGCACCGAAAAGCTCAAGCCATCCTCTCCGCCGGTGAAGTGCGATAGCTGGGACGCCAGGGTGAGAAAAGCCGAGGCCACCGCGAGGGTGATCATCGCGAAGAAGATCGCACGCACGCGCAGCGAAAACAGGCCGATCAGCAGCGAGAGCAACAAAGACACGGTCAAAGCCGCCAGCACACCCAGCACCAGCGCACCCCAGGTGGGCTCTTCCACCGACGACATGGAAATGGCCACACCGTAAGCGCCGATGCCAAAAAACATGGTGTGCGCAAAGCTCACGATGCCGGTGTAGCCCAGCAACAAGTCGAAGCTCGCCACCAGCGCCACAAAGATCAGCACCTTCGCCGCCACATTGAGGGCCTTGACGCCGGGGAACAGGAAGGGCGCAAAGGCCAGCCCCAGAAAAAGAATGATCAACACAGCGGCGAGCCAGCGGCTGCGCGGCATGTCGTCTGAGAGGAGTCGTCGAATCATGGTGCGCTCCTGTTCATCGAGAGGTCACGGGGTAGACACCTTGCGGGCGCCACAAAAGAATCGCCACCATCAGCGCAATGTTGGAGAACATCGCCACCTTGGGCACCAGGAAACCGGTGTAGTTGGCCATCAACCCCACCAGCAAGGCGCCGATCAGCGCCCCCAGCGTGGACCCCAGTCCGCCGATGATGATGACGATGAAGATCAGCACGTTGACCTGCGCCCCCATTTGCGGGATCACGCTTTGCTGGTACAGGCCCCACATCACGCCACCCAGGCCCGCCAGCCCACTGCCCACCACGAACACGCCCACAAACAGGCGCTTGATGCGGTAGCCCAGCGATTCGACCATCTCGCGGTCTTGCACGCCAGCGCGGATCAGCAGACCGACCTTGGTGCGGTTCAGCGTCCAGACCATGGCAGCGAACACGGCCGCACCGACCAGCACGGCCAGGATGCGGTACTTCTCCACGGCCGCATCGCCAAAGATCAGCGAGCCGCGCAGGGCTTCCGGCAACGGCAGGGGAATCTGCTCGGGGCCCCACACCACCTTGATCAGCTCCTCGCCAATGATCATGCCGCCCATGGTGATCAGGATCTGCTTCAGGTGCATGCCATACACCGGGCGGATGATGAGGCGCTCGAACACCAGTCCCAGCGCACCGGCCACTGCCATTGCGGCCAGCATCGCGGGAAACAACGCCATCAGGTTGAGCCACAGGCTGTCGGCCGAGGTGTAGCTGCCCATGCTGCCCAACACCGTGGTCGCCACGAAAGCGCCCAGCGCGATGAACACACCATGGCCAAAGTTGAGCACATCCATCAGGCCAAACACCAGGGTGAGGCCCGAAGCGATGATGAAGATGATCATGCCCATGGCCAGGCCGGCCACGGTCAATGTGAGCCAGGTGGAAGCGCTGCCGGTGAGCGGCAAAGCGATCATCGCCAGCACCGGGACCAGCGCCATCGGCTTCCAGTCGAGTTCTTTGAGGGTGATCATTGATGCGCTCCAAGCGATAGACCAAGCAATTTGGACTGCAAACTTTCGTCAGCTGCGAGCTCCGCCATGGATCCGCTGTGCACCACCCGGCCATCGTCCATCACGGCCACGGAGTCGCCCAGTTGCTTGGCGAAGTTGAAGTTCTGCTCCACCAGCAGGATCGTGGTTTGCGCCGCCTTGAGCTGCCTGAAGGCCTCGATCATGTTCTGGATGATGGCGGGCGCCAGGCCCTTGCTGGGCTCGTCGATCAGCAGCAATTGGCGTGGCTCCACGATGGCGCGCGAAACCGCAAGCATCTGCTTCTGCCCC
>JBFHEQ010000226.1:0-5864 GCA_041584075.1 Hydrogenophaga sp. | reverse complement strand
GTCGCGAGGTCCAACTCAAGTCCTTCGGGAGTCCGAGACGTCTTTGTTTGGCGACGACCCATCATCACCGTGAAGGGCGGGCCCACGATGGTTTGGGTAAAAAAGACGTCGCTGTCATCCATGGACTGAGAGTGTAACTTTTCTGTAACCAATTAATACATTTCCATGGAATAACGATGCAAGCGCCGTGTCGAACTGCTCAGTTGGCGCTTCCCAGGAGCCCTCTGCACAGACTGGCAAGACCGCGGGCGCAGGTTCGGGGTAAAGCGCAAGGCGTCTTTTGCTGCCGATAGTCCCGCCACAGGCCAGCAAAACAACGCAGCGGATCACCCGAGTCCGGCCTATCAAGGATCGCCAAGGGCTGAGCAGAGAAACCCTAGCCCACATTGTCGGGCAAGAGCGGTCCACCATCATGCGGGTTGTTCCTCAAGGGAGAGCGTTGCCCCAGGTGTTCGAGGTATTGGCCTATGCCTTCCCCCTCACGCTGCAAAAACCGCTCCACGGCATCCGCGAAGGACGGATGGGCGAGCCAGTGGGCGCTGGTGGTCTTTACGGGCATCAAGGCCCTGGCCATTTTGTGTTCGCCTTGTGCTCCGCCCTCAAAGCGCTGGATGCCATGGTCGATACACCAGGCCAGCGGCTGGTAATAACACGCTTCAAAGTGCAGGCAGTCCACCCGCTCCAGCGCACCCCAGTAGCGGCCGTATGCCACGCCATGCTCTGTGTCCACACCGATCAGGCTGGACGCGATGCGTTCTCCTTTGCGCTCGGCCACAAAAAGCAACCAGTGTTCGGGCATGTCCGATGCCATGCGGGCGAAGAAGGCGGGGCTGAGGTAGGGCGCGTTGCCGTGTTCCAGATAGGTGCGTTCGTAGCACCGGTAGAAAAAGGCCCAGTCATCCGAGCTGATATGCCGGCCCCGCGCCCAGCGGAAGCTCACCCCAGCGTCGGTCACCTTGCGCCGCTCCTGGCGGATCTTTTTGCGCTTTTCCTGCTGCAGCGTGGCCAGGAAATGCTCAAAGTCCCTGTAGGGCCGACCGGCCGGATCCTGGCCTGACCAGTGAAACTGGACCGTGTGACGCATCATCAATCCGGCAGCCTGGCAGGCTTCAGCATCGCCGGGTGACAAAAACAGCAGGTGCAGGGAGGAAAGATCCTCGGCGCGGGCATGGGCCACCAGAACCTGGATCAAGGCAGTGCGAGCGGCGCTGCTTCGTGCCAGCAAGCGTGCGCCGGGCACGGGCGTGAACGGCACGGCGACCAGTGCCTTGGGGTAATAGCTCAGGCCGTGTTGTTCGTAGGCGTTCGCCCAGGCCCAGTCGAACACGTACTCCCCGTAGGAGTGTCGCTTGAGGTACATCGGGCAGGCAGCCACCAGGACTTCGCCCTCCCACAGGGTCACGAACTGGGCCTGCCAACCCGTTGCCGCCACCGCAGCCCCTGTGTCGTGCAGCGCTGAGAGGTACTCGTGGCGCATGAACGGGCTCGGGTCGTCCTCCTGCGCGAGCAGGGCGTTCCACGCCTCGGCAGCCACCTGCCGAGGCGCGCTGAGCACCCGGGTGACATAATTCGATGCAGTCAAACGGAGGCTCCTGTCGAGCCGCTTCGTCCAAGGCCTTTGGCGGGATTCAACCCTGGGTTGTGTGCCGCTGTGGAATCCCCGTTATTTGCCAGGTTTGCCGATTTCATGACGCTCAAAGTTTGTGTTGCCCAGTTCAATTTTGTGGTGGGTGACATGGCGGGCAATGCCCGAAAAATCATCGATGCTGCGCACAAGGCCCATGCCGGGGGCGCACAGCTGTTGCTGACGCCCGAGCTCGCGCTGTGTGGATACGCGGCGGAAGACCTGTTTTTGCGCCCGGCGTTTATCGATGCCTGTGATGATGCACTGAAACTGATTTGCGCCGAAACCGCATCGCTCAATGGCCTGACGGTGGTGGTGGGACATCCGGCGCGCCATGTGTCTGGCATGGCGAGACGAGACAAGAGTGTTTCGGTATCGGCCCTGTTCAATGCTGCGAGCGTTGTGACCCAGGGCGAGGTTCGGCAGACCTATGCCAAACGCGAGCTGCCCAACTACCAGGTGTTCGATGAGCGCCGCTACTTCGTGCCGGGTCAGGTGCCCTGTGTGGTGTCTGTGCCGGACGGAGAGGGGCGACCGGTGCAGGTGGGCATTCTGATCTGCGAAGACGCCTGGTTTGATGCCCCGGCGGCAGAACTGAAAGCAGCGGGCGCCGAGCTGCTGGCCATCATCAATGCTTCGCCATTTCACACCGGCAAAGGGGGCGAGCGAGAAGCCACGATGCGCGAGCGTGTACTGGCCGTGGGCTTGCCCATGGTGTACGCCCACATGGTGGGCGGGCAAGACGAAATCGTGTTTGAAGGGCGCAGCTTTGTGCTGGGCGCCGACGGTACCCTGCTGGGCCGCGCCATCAGTTTCGAAGAGACCTTGTTTGAGGCGGCGCTGACCCATACACCCGCTGGCTGGGTTGTGCAAGCGGTGATGGACCCGCCCCACAGCCAGGAAGCCGACCTGTGGCACGCACTGGTGCTGGGGGTCAGGGACTACATCGGGAAAAACGGGTTTCCCACGGTGTTGCTGGGTTTGTCCGGCGGGATCGATTCGGCGCTGGTGCTGGCCATCGCCGTGGATGCCCTGGGCAAGGACCGCGTGCGCGCTGTGATGATGCCCTCACCCTACACGGCCGACATTTCCTGGATCGATGCGCGGGACATGGCCAAGCGTCTGGGCGTGCGCTACGACGAGATCAACATTGCGCCGCATTTTGAGGCGTTCAAGACCAGCCTGGCCCAGGACTTCGCGGGCTTGCCAGAAGACACCACGGAAGAAAACCTGCAGGCCCGCATCCGGGGCACCTTGCTCATGGCCTTGTCCAACAAATTTGGTGGCATCGTGCTGACCACCGGCAACAAGAGCGAAATGGCCACCGGTTACTGCACGCTGTATGGCGACATGGCGGGGGGGTTCGCCGTGATCAAGGACGTGGCCAAAACCCTGGTGTTTCGCCTGGCCAACTGGCGCAACCAGCACGACCCCTACCGGACGGGCAGCGAGCCCATTCCCGAGCGCATCATCACACGCCCCCCCAGCGCCGAGTTGCGCGCCGACCAGAAAGACCAGGACAGCCTGCCGGACTACGAAGTGCTCGATGCCATCATCGAGCGCTACATGGAAAACGATGAGAGTCCGGCACAGATCGTGGCCGACGGTTTTGACAAAGCCGATGTCGACCTGGTGGTGCGGCTGATCCGCATCAACGAGTACAAGCGCCGCCAGTCGCCCGTGGGCATCCGTGTCACCCACCGCGGCTTTGGCCGCGACTGGCGCTATCCGATCACGAGCAAGTACCGGGCCTGAGCACCCGCTGCACAGGGCCGAACAGCCCATTCAATGCGCGGCCCCGCGCATCCTATCGTCAAGCTTGTTCGAGCTGCAGAACGCTGCGCATCTCCCCCACCTCGATGCCCGCTGCATTCTTCATGGGCGGTGGCAGCAGGGCCCGCAGAGCCCGTCGGCTTTCTTCGTCCGTCCAGCCCAGCTGGTTCAGGGCATCGGCCATCGCCACCATCAGGGGCGCCAAGTTGCCGTCGCTGCATTTGGCTGCAATGCCCACACCGCGGCTGAAGCTTGCGATGGCCTGCACGCCGTCCGCACCGACCTTGCTGACCCAGTCGCCGCGCCCGGCCGACATCAGCACCAGGTCGTTGCGGCCGCGTCCACTCACCAGCTCGGGGTGGCGGCTCATGGCCCGGGCGATCCTGTGTGGTGCGTGGCCGTAGACCGCATCAGGCTCGGCTCGCGTGAGCTTGGCAAACGCATGGGCCAGACCCGTCAGCGGCACGGCGAAGTTGGGCGCGCTGCAGCCATCGATGCCGCGGACCAGCTCAGCTTCCGGCACACCGCAGAAATGGCTCACGCTGCGTGCGATGGCTTGCTGTACCGGGTGGGAGGTCTCCAGGTAGCCCGGCAAAGGCTGGGACAAGGTGTGGGCCAGCAGCAGCATGCCTGTGTGCTTGCCTGAGCAGTTGTGCTGCAGGCGGGTGTAGGTGTCGCCCGGCACGGGTGATTGCCGGGTGGCCGCATAAAAGTAGGGCGTGTGGCAACCGCAGGCGAGGTCGCGTTCGCCTGCACCGATTCTGGCCAGTAGCCGGGCTGCGCGCTCGGTGTGCATGGGTTCGCCGTTGTGGCTGGCGCACAGCAGTGCGATATCGGCTTCTTCCAGCGCCAGCGCGTCGGCGGCCTCGGCGATCAAGGGCATCGCCTGGAAGGGCTTGAGCGCTGATCGTGTGAACAGGGGAAAGCGGGTGTCGCCCGCCGAGGCCAGCAGTTTGCCCTGGGCATTGACCACGGCAAACGAGCCGTAGTGGGTATTTTCCGGGTGTCCGCCCCGGAATGTGGCGGCGATTGGGGTGTGTCGAGGCAGGGTGCAAGGCGTCATGGACGTGATTTCAACACAGGGGACCGAACTGCAACGATGAGGGGTTGCGCAGACGACAAGCCAGTCGTGTGCTGTCCGTGATAAAGTTTTCCCTTTGTTTTCCGCTCTTTTGGAGTTCAGTGCATGAAGCAGATCACCGCCGTCATCAAACCCTTCAAGCTCGAAGAAGTGCGCGAATCGCTCGCCGAACAAGGCGTGACCGGATTGACGGTGACCGAAGTCAAGGGTTTTGGCCGCCAGAAGGGCCACACCGAGCTCTACCGCGGCGCCGAGTATGTGGTCGACTTCCTGCCCAAAGTCAAGCTGGAAGTGGTTGTGAAATCGGAAGACGTGGATCGCTGTGTGGAGGCGATCATCAAGGCGGCTCACACCGGAAAAATTGGCGACGGCAAGATCTTTGTGACGTCGGTTGACCGCGTGGTGCGCATCCGCACCGGCGAAGAAGACGAGACCGCTGTCTGATTCTGCCCAGACCCCAAGCCATCAAACGCCAGCGATCGCAGAGATCGGTGGCGTTTTTTTTCGGCTTCGGATGGCGGGACAGAGCGCGCTAGAGCCCGTCGACCTGCCCGGGGGCAACAGGGTGGGCCCTCCCGCCAGAGGCCGCTGTGAATGCGTCAGACCGCATCCAGTCGGTCTTCGGGGGCCAGGCCGGCGCTCTGGATCAGGGCAGGTAACAAGCGGGAGGCATCGTCGTCCATCTGCATCAATTCCATTTGCCAGTCGCCCATGAATTGCTGTTGCACGCTGCTGTTCAGGAACTGCATCAAGCCGTCGTAGTAGCCCGCGATATTGAGCAAACCCACGGGTTTGTCGTGGTAACCCAGCTGTCGCCAGGTCCAGACCTCAAAAAACTCCTCGAACGTGCCGATGCCGCCGGGCAAGGCGATGAAAGCATGGGCGTTTTCGGCCATGAGGCGTTTGCGTTCGTGCATGGTGTCGACCACGATGAGCTCGGTGCAATTGTGGTTGGCCCATTCTTTTTCCACCAGGGCCTTGGGGATGATGCCGATGACCTGGCCTCCTGCATCGAGCGTGGCCTGGGCCACCAAGCCCATGAGTCCATTGCATCCACCACCATACACCAGCTGACCACCGTGTTCACCGATCCAGCGCCCGACTTGGACCGCCGCCAGGCCAAACGCGGGGTTCTCCCCCGGTCTGGATCCACAGTACACACAGAGCGAAAAATTGGGTGGGGTCATGGGTGTTTCCTCAAAGGGGCCAGCGAGCCCACAGGGCCGCAATCCAGATGCCGCCGCAGCCCGTCAGGCTGAGCAGCACAGCCGCGCTGCCCATGTCTTTTGCACGCTTGGCCAACAGGTGCCATTCGGGCCCGATGCGGTCAATCGCCGATTCGATGCCCGTGTTGAGCAGCTCCACGATCATGACCATCAACACGCT
>JBFHEQ010000225.1:0-5980 GCA_041584075.1 Hydrogenophaga sp. | reverse complement strand
GGCGGAGCGCAGGCCCCTCGGGGTTGATCAGTTCTTGGTCGGCTT
This sequence comes from Hydrogenophaga sp., assembly GCA_041584075.1. Classification (GTDB taxonomy): domain Bacteria; phylum Pseudomonadota; class Gammaproteobacteria; order Burkholderiales; family Burkholderiaceae_C; genus Hydrogenophaga. Next base: position 5,935 of record JBFHEQ010000225.1, on the reverse strand, counting down.
GAAGCGCTGGGCCTTGAGCACCGATGGCGTGCGTTTCAGGCTGCGCAGCACGTCGGCCAGGTGGATGCGGCCACGCACGGAAATCGAGAAACGGATGTCGGTGGCGGTCTGTGGCCGTTCTTCGCCCATGTTGACATGGGTGATATCGCCTTCGGCCGCGGCAATGGCCGAAGCCACCCGGGCGAGCACGCCCTTGCCGTTGGTGACGGTGACGATGATGTCGGTTTCGAAGGAGCGCACAGGCTCTTCGGCCCACTCCACGGGCAGGAAGCGCTCGCTGTCGCGCGCCAGCAGGCGTTTGCCGGCGGGGCAGTCCTCGGCGTGGACCACCAGACCTTCGCCGCGGCCCAGGTAGCCCACGATGCGATCCCCCGGAATGGGCTTGCAACACGGTGCAAATTGCACCGACAGGCCTTCGCTGCCGTCCAGGCTGACGACGCCCTGCAGCACTGAGCCATCTTGTCCGGCTGCATAGCGCTCCGTGCTGATGAGCAGTGCATCAGGTTTGAGGCCGGTTTCAGCCAGCAGGACCGCGAGTTTTTTGCCCACCATGCTGGCGATGCGTTTGCCCATGCCGATGTCCGAGAGCAGTTCGGCGTGGGATTTATTACCCGAGAATCGCAGCAGCTTCTCCCAGGTGGCTTTGTAGGGGCCATCGGTGTCAGGCAGGCGGGCAATGCCTTCTGAGCGCAGCGCCTGGGTGAGCATGCGCTCGCCCCACTCCAGCGACTTTTCGTCCGCCAGGGTCTTGAGGTGGTGGCGGATCTTGGAGCGCGCGCGCCCTGTTTTGACAAACGACAGCCAGGCGGGATTGGGCTCGGCCGCATCGCCCGTGATGATTTCCACCACATCGCCATTGGTGAGTTCGGAGCGCAATGGCATCAGCTCGCCGTTGACCTTGGCGGCGGTTGCCCGGTTGCCCACGTCGCTGTGGATGGCGTAGGCAAAATCCATGATGGTCGCACCGCGGGGCAGGGCCAGGATCTTGCTCTTGGGCGTGAACACGTAGACCGCATCGGGAAACAGATCGATTTTGACGTGGTCCCAGAATTCGCCGGCATCGTGTGTTTCCTGCTGGATGTCGAGCAGGGACTGCAGCCACTGTGCGCCGAGGCGCTGGGAGGTGTCGCTGCCGGGTTCGCTGGCCTTGTAGAGCCAGTGGGCGGCAACGCCCGACTCCGCCACCACGTCCATGGCGTGGGTGCGCAGCTGGAACTCGATGTTGGTGCCAAAGGGGCCGATGAGCGTGGTGTGCAGCGACTGGTAACCATTGACCTTGGGGATGGCCACGTAATCGCGGAACTTGCCCGGCAAGGGTTTGTAGAGCTGGTGCAGCACGCCCAGACCGGTGTAACAGTCGTTGAGGTCGGGCACGACGATGCGAAAACCGTAGATGTCGGTCACCTGCGAAAAGCTCAGGTGCTTCATGTCCATCTTGCGGTACACGGAGTACAGCGTTTTTTCTCGCCCGAGAATGCGCACCGGCATTTTGTGGTCGGCAAAAGACGCTACTACTTCGCGCTGCACACGCCCGATGAAGTCGGTGCGCCGGCCACGGGATTTGCTCAGTGCCTTGTTGAGCACTTCGTAGCGCCAGGGGTGCAGGAACCGGAAAGCGAGGTCCTGCAGCTCGCGGTAGGTGAAGTTGAGGCCCAGGCGGTGGGCAATGGGGGCGTAGATTTCCAGGGTTTCGCTGCTGATGCGCTTCCATTTGCTGCGCGGCATGTCGCCCATGGTGCGCATGTTGTGGGTGCGGTCGGCCAGCTTGATCAGGATGACGCGCACATCCTTGGCCATGGCCAGCAGCATCTTGCGGAAGGACTCGGCCTGGTTCTGTTCCCGGGTGTCGAACTCGAGCCGTTCCAGTTTGGTCAGGCCGTCGACCAGTTCAGCGACGGGCGATCCAAACCGCTGGACCAGATCTTCCTTGGTGATGCCGCAATCTTCGATAGCGTCGTGCATCAAGGCCGCCATCAGGGCCTGTGCGTCGAGCTTCCATTCGGCACATTGCGCAGCGACTGCGATCGGGTGGGTGATGTAGGGGTCGCCACTTTTGCGCAATTGACCCAGGTGGGCCTCGTCGGCAAACCGGTACGCCTGCCGCACCTGTTCGACATCGGCTGCACTGAGGTATTCCAGCTTGTTTTCCAGAGCAGCAAAACTGGCCGCGGCCGCGCTCGCCGCAGCGACCTGAGCCGGGGCGGGAGGGGCATGGATGAGGTCTGGCGCATCGGAAACGGACATACCGTTACTGTAGCGCGAGAAATGCACTCTCGCAGCAGATGCGGGGAAGACCGGTGGCGATCCGCTGGTTTCAGCGGTTGGGGGGTACCAGAATGGTGGGTTTCGCCACGGGCAGCAGGTCGGGATAGTCACGGCTGAAGTGCAGGCCACGGCTCTCGTGGCGCATCAAGGCCGACATCACGATCAGGTCAGCTACCTGCACGAGGTTGCGCAGTTCCAGCAGGTCGCGGGTCACGTGGAATTGGGCGTAAAACTCGTGGATTTCGCGTTGCAGCAGGGTGATGCGGTGGGCGGCCCGTTCCAGGCGCTTGTCGGTGCGCACGATGCCCACATAGTCCCACATGAAGCGGCGCAGCTCGTCCCAGTTGTGCGAGATCACCACCATTTCATCGGCGTCGGTGACCCGGCTGTCGTCCCAGGCGGGGAGGCTGGCCACCGGGCTGGTACGGGCTTCCAGGATGGCGGCGACTGCCGCTTGGGCGAAGACCATGCATTCCACCAGTGAGTTGCTGGCGAGGCGGTTGGCCCCATGCAGTCCGGTGCAAGTGGTTTCGCCCACGGCATACAGGCCCGACAGATCGGTTCGACCGGACAGGTCGGTGACCACGCCGCCACAGGTGTAGTGTGCGGCTGGCACCACCGGGATGGGCTCCTGGGTGATGTCGATGCCCAGCTCGGCGCAGCGCGCGAGGATGTTGGGGAAGTGTTCCTGCAGGAAGGCCGGGCTTTCGTGCGAGATGTCGAGGTACACGCAGTCCAGCCCATGTTTTTTCATCTCGAAGTCGATGGCGCGGGCCACGACGTCGCGTGGCGCCAGCTCGGCTCGCGGGTCGTGATCGGGCATGAAGCGGTGCCCGCCGAGCCGGGCTGGCAGCTTGAGCTGGCCGCCTTCGCCACGCACGGCCTCCGTGATCAGAAAGCTCTTCACATGGGGGTGGTACAGGCAAGTCGGGTGGAACTGGATGAACTCCATGTTGCCGACCCGGCAACCCGCGCGCCAGGCCGCAGCGATGCCGTCGCCTGTGGCTGTGTCGGGGTTGGTGGTGAACAGGTAAACCTTGCCCGCGCCGCCGGTGGCGAGAATGGTGTGGCGCGCCTGGAAGGTCTCGACCACGTCCTGGTCGACGTCGAGCACGTAGGCGCCGTGGCACTGCGATGGCGCTCCCGAGGCGTGGGCAAGCCCGAGTTTGGCGTCGGTGATGAGGTCCACCAGCATGTGGTTTTCGAAGAAGGTGATGCCTGGTGTTTTGCGGGCGAGTTCACTCAGCGTTTTCTGAACGGCTGCTCCGGTGGCGTCGGTGGCGTGCACGATGCGCCGGTGGCTGTGACCGCCTTCCCGGGTCAGGTGCAGTTCGCCGTGTTCGGTGGAAAAAGGCACACCCAGATCCTGGAGCCAGGCGATGGCGGCGGGCGCATTTTCGACCGTGAACTGAGTGGCTTCAAGATCGCACAGGCCTGCGCCTGCGACCAGGGTGTCGTCCACATGGGAGGCATAGCTGTCACCCTCGGCGAGCACGGCGGCGATACCCCCCTGGGCCCAGTTGCTGGATCCGTCGGAGATGCCGCGTTTGGTGATCACTGCCACGCGGTGGGTGGGCGCCAGGCGCAGTGCCGCCGTCAGGCCGGCCAGGCCGCTGCCGATGATGAGGACGTCAAAAGAATGGTGTGGTGCGCTCATGACTGGCAAACAAGAGGGGGCAGGATGAAGGGTGGTCTTCGCTGGCGGGCGCAACACGCCGTCGCCGCGATCAGTTGGGGGTGTAGGCCAGGCGCACGTAGATGGGTGCAAACGCTTCGGCCTGGGTGAGCTCGATCAAGGTTTCTTTGGCCAGTTCGAGCATGGCAATGAAGGTGACCACCAGAACCTGCGAGCCCCGGGAGGGGTCGAACAGGTCACCGAATTCGACAAAACGTTTGCCTTGCAGGTGCCGCAGCACGATGCTCATGTGCTCGCGCACGGAGAGCTCCTCACGGCTGATTTTGTGGTGTTGAACCAGCTTGGCGCGTTTGAGAATGTCGCGCCACGCGCTCTGCAGATCGAGCACGTGTACGTCCGGAAAGCGCGGCGCCAGGGATTGCTCGACGTAGACTTGGGCACGAAGAAAATCTCGTCCATATTGGGGCAGGTCGGCCAGGCGGTGAGCGGCCAGCTTCATCTGCTCATATTCCAGCAGGCGGCGCACCAGTTCGGCTCGCGGGTCTTCGGCCTCTTCGCCTTCGGCCACCTTCTTGGGTGGCAGCAGCATGCGCGACTTGATCTCGATCAGCATCGCTGCCATGAGCAGGTACTCTGCCGCCAGCTCCAGGTTGTTGACCCGGATTTCATCCACATAGCTCAGGTACTGCCGCGTTACCGCGGCCATGGGGATGTCGAGGATGTTGAAGTTTTGCTTGCGGATCAGATAGAGCAGCAAGTCCAGCGGACCTTCGAACGCTTCGAGGAACACCTGCAGTGCGTCGGGCGGGATGTACAGATCCCTGGGCATGGCAAACAGGGGCTCGCCGTAGAGGCGGGCCAGTGCCACCTGGTCGACCACTTCAGGCGTAACCGCGGCCAGCCCTTCCGGTGCCGCGTCGAGCTCGGTGGTGTCACTCATCGTCGTCGCGCTGCGATCGGGCTGCGGTTTTTGACGGACCGGATCAGGCGTGGTCCGAACCTGTCTGGTAGACGTAGGGTTGCTGGGCCACTTCGGCGGCTTCGGCGTCGGCCTGGAAGTCACGGTCGATCTGCTGGTCCCACAGCAGTGAGCGCCCTTTCTGCTGATCCTGCTCCAGCTGGGGCTTGGCGCTCTTGAGCTGGTCGATGAATTGCGTCGCGTCAGAGGTGTAGTGCGGGCGGGCGAAGATGGACATGGTGGTCGGCGCCAAGGCGCCAGAATGGGCAAAACAGCGATTTTACCGGGCGGCCGTGCCGCGAGCGGCCTCAGGTGCAGAGGCCCCCCAGCCATGCAGGTGCGCAGCGAAGCCGGAGCGCTCGATCAGGGAGCGGGGTTGGGGGTTGATGTGGCTCATGGTGAGCTGACCGCCGCGCTTGGCGATGGCTTTGTACAGTTGCTCCAGCGCGTCAAGGCCGGTGGTGTCGAGTGCGATCAGCCGGGTCGCGTCCAGCTCCACATGCACCGGGGCTGCGCTCCCTTCTACAGCCTCCAAGATGGGATCGATCTTGGCGGTGGCACCGAAGAACAGGGATCCGTACAGGGCGTAGCGGAGGGTTTGCGGGTCTGGGCTGGCAAGGGGGTCGGCCCGGAATATTTCGCTCTGGCGTCGCACAAACAGCACGCAGGCCATGACCAGTCCGAGCTCCACGGCCACGGTCAGGTCAAAAATCACGGTGGCCAGGAAGGTGGACACCAGCATCAGCCGGTAGTGGTTGGTGAAGTGCTTCAGGCGACCAAATTCGCGCCATTCGCCCATGTTCCAGGCCACAAACAGCAGGACGCCGGCCAGCACCGCGAGCGGGATGTGCTGGGCCAGTGGGGCGGCGATCAGGACCACGGCGGCCAGGGTTGCGGCATGAACGATGCCCGCCACGGGGGACGTGGCCCCCGAACGGATGTTGGTCACCGTGCGGGCGATGGTGCCGGTGGCGGGCATGCCGCCAAAAAACGGCACGATGGTGTTGGCGATGCCTTGCGCCATGAGTTCCTGGTTGGGGTCGTGTTTGGGGGTTTCGCTGAGCTGGTCGGCCACG
>JBFHEQ010000224.1:0-5982 GCA_041584075.1 Hydrogenophaga sp. | reverse complement strand
CCCACCCAACCCAATGAAATTCATGTTCTTGGAGAGATGGTAGTTGTCGCCAGGCCCTGTCGGCACATCGTCGGCAACGATGTAGGGCTCCACCACCACATGCTGCCCGACCTCGATGTCCTCGACGCCAGCGCCCACGGCATACACAACGCCTGAGAACTCGTGGCCCATGGTGATCGGCGCCGATTCGCCGGAAATGGGGTGTGGGTGACCGCATGGCGGGATGAAGATGGGCCCTTCCATGAACTCGTGCAAATCGGTGCCGCAGATGCCACACCAGGCCACTTGAATGCCCACTGTGCCAGCGGTGACCTCGGGCTCTGGAATGTCTTCGATGCGGATATCGCCTTTGTCGTAAAAACGTGCGGCTTTCATGGGGTTTTGTCCTTTTCCAAATGAAGCGAGGTTGGCGTTTGCCACCGTGCTCGGGCAGCAAGGCCATCGCAGGATCGGCGGTCAGAACCTGACCCGGGCGCAGCCTGGGTCAGGCGGGTTTTCAGCGCAAGTGGTGAACCGGGGCTTGCCCGTAGACCGAGGTGTCCAGGCCCTCAAAGCGCGCTTTCAACTGCAGCGAAAGAAACTGCGAGTAATGGCGGCTCTGGTGCAGGTTGCCGCCATGGATCCACAACTGCTTCTGATTGGTCGGCTTCCACATGTTGCGCAGCTCGCCCTCCCAAGGCCCGGGATCTTTGGTGGTGCTGGATCCCAGACCCCAGACTTTGCCGACGCGGTCGGCCACTTCCGGTGACACGAGGTCGGCCAGCCAATGGTTCATCGAACCGAAGCCGGTGGCATAGACGATGAGGTCAGCGGGCAGTTCGGTGCCGTCGGACAGGGTCACGCTCTTGGGGTTGATGCGTTGGATGTCGACACCGCTTTTGAGCTTGATGCTGCCATTGGCCACCAGCTCGCTGGCGCCCACATCAATGTAGTAGCCGGAACCCCTGCGAAGGTATTTCATGAACAGGCCCGAGCCGTCTTCACCGAAGTCGAGCATGAAGCCTGCTTTTTCCAGGCGACCATACAGATCCGCATCGCGCTTCTTCATCTCTTCGTACACGGGAATGTGGAAGGTGTGCATGATCTTGTAGGGCACGCTGGCAAACACCATGTCCCCCTTGTGGTGGTCGATGCCATTGGCCAGCGCTTCTTCGCTGTAGAGGCCGCCCAGTGCGAGGTCCATCAGCGACTGCGATGGTGCGATGTGCGTGCTGCTGCGCTGAATCATGGTGACATCGGCGCCGTTCTCCCACAGGGCCGCGCAGATGTCGTGGGCCGAATTGTTGGACCCCAGCACCACGCATTTTTTGCCCGCATACTGCTCCGGTCCTTCGTGTTTGCTGGAGTGGTGTTGCTCGCCGAGGAAGGTTTCAGCACCTTCGATCTTGGGCACGTTGGGATACCCTGACACGCCGAGCGCAAAGACGAGTTGTTTGGGCCGCAGTACCACCTCTTTTCCCTTGCGCTCCACCACCACCGTCCACTCCCCTTTGGTCTCATCGAAGCTGGCCTTCTTCGCTACGGTGGATCCCCAGTAGTTGATCTCCATCACCTTGGTGTACATCTCCAGCCAGTCGCCCACCTTGTCTTTGGGCGCGAACACCGGCCAGTCGTCCGGGAAAGGCATGTAGGGCAGGTGGTCGTACCAGACCGGATCGTGCAGGCACAGGGTCTTGTAGCGGTTGCGCCAACTGTCTCCGGCCCTCGGGTTCTTCTCGATCACGATAGTGGGCACACCCAGGCGTTTGAGCCGCGCGGCCAGAATGATGCCGCCCTGGCCACCGCCCACGATTACCACATAGGGCTGATCTTCGTAGCCGAGGCGGGCTTCCTCCTCTTGGCGTCGCTCCAGCCAGCTTTTGCGGTTTTTCTGCGCGCCGTGTTCCGCGCCCTTGATGCGGTTCTTGCCCTTCTTCTCTTCAAAACCCTTCAGCTCAACCATGGTCGTCAACAGCGTCCAGGCCTTGCCGTCCTTCAGGCGCAGTTGACCGCGTCCTCGCGCCAGACGCGTCTCGAAGGTGAACCAGGCCTCGGTCACACCATCGGCCTCGGTGGCCTCGCCTTCGAGCTGGAAGTTCGAGGCACCGGTGGCCTCCATGCGCTCGACCAACATCTCGCGCACGGCGTTGTGGCCCTCTTGCGTGCGGATGTTCCAGGTGAAGGATACGAGGTCGCGCCAGTAACAATCGGCGCCGAACAGCGCCAAAACGGCATCGGCCTGGTTGGCGGCCAAGGCGGCCCCAAACTGGTCCAGCCATTGCTGCGCTCGCTGGGAAGGGGTGGAATCGGTCATGGGTCTTGTCTCCTGTGGATGCCGACCTCGATGCGGGCCGGTGCCACTTTGCAATCAAGACCCGTGCCAAGACAGGTGCTGCTGCAAGCCCTTGATTCAAAAGGGATTCGCATTCAACGACAGGGTGTCACACCCCGTGCACCTGTCACGCAAGCCAGTGACAGCTGTCACTGGCTTGCGGCCCGACATGCCATAACCCGTAGCCCCGCGGGACCGGCTTCTCCGGGCTGCCAGCGCTGCCCCCTGGGGGGTGACGCCGAAGCCGGCGCAGGGGGTCAATCCATTCGATTGGGCGGCACGATGCCCATCTTGTTCATGCGGCGGTAAAGCGTCATGCGCGAAAGCCCCAGTTGCCGCGCCACCGCGCTCACGTTCCATTGCGCACCGCGCAGCGCTTGCAGCAGCACTTCAGGCCCGTCGCCGGACGCGGCTTTGGTCACCCCCTCAACGCACACCGGCAGCCCAGTGGCCCGCAATTCGGGCAGGTCATCCAGATCGATCGCGCCGTTGACACACAGGCTGGTCGCGTAGTCCAGGACATTGCGCAGCTCACGCAGGTTGCCAGGCCAGCCGTGTGCGAGCAGCCGCTGCAGCGCAACGGGTGTGATGGCGTGGCCGTTCAGCAAGCGCGTGATCATGGCCGCCAGGTCGCTGCGCGCACGCAGCGGCGGCAACTCGATGTGTGCACCTTTGAGGCGGTAGTACAGGTCGTCGCGGAACCGCCTTTGCAGCACCAGCGTTTCCAGCGGGGCGTGCGTCGCCGCGATCACGCGGATGTTCACCGATACCGGTCGTGTCGCGCCCACCGGCAACACCTCGCGCTCGGAAAGCACGCGCAGCAAGCGCGCCTGCAGCGCCAGCGGCATGTCTCCGATTTCATCGAGAAACAGCGTGCCGCCATCGGCCTCGACGATCAGCCCGCGTTTGCCCTTGGGCGAGGCGCCCGAGAAACTGCCTGGCAGGTGGCCGAACAGTTCGCTCTCGATGAGATGCTCTGGAATGGCTGCGCAATTCACTGCGACAAAAGGCCGGGTGCGCCTTTCGCTGGCCGCGTGCACCGCCTTGGCAAACACCTCCTTGCCCGATCCCGTTTCACCCGTGATCAACAGGCCGATGGGCGTGTTCACCAGCCGCGCTACGCGCTCGATCTGCCGGTCCAGCACCGCGTCACCACCCGAAAGCGCCGCCAGCGCCGGTGGCACGCGGTGCTCGCGCGGTACCGCGGCCACCGGCGGGGTTGGCGGTGGCGAGGCCGACAGAAACAGCAACTGCCGTCCGCCCGCGAGCATCACCGCTCGCTGGTCCGATGGCTGGGTCTGTACAAAGCGTCCGATCTGGTCAAACGGCAGTTCGAACAGTGCTTCGAATTCCATGCCCAGCAACGGCAGGGCGGGGTTGCGCCCGCCCTGCAGTGCCAGTTGTGCCCGCCGGTTGTGGCCCACCACGCGACCGCTGGCATCCAGTGCCAGCAGGTAGTCGGGCTGCACGTCCAGGAACTGCGGGGCGGCCGACAGGCGCAGAATCCAGTGGGTCCGGTGGCGGTGCAGGAAAGCTGCGTTCTCGATGTCATGGGCGCACATCTTCACCAGCTGCAACGCGAGCTGCTGGCTGGCCTTGGGCTGGCTGGAGCTCAGCTGTGAGATGTCGAGTACCGCGCTCAATTCGCCCGCACTGTCGAACACCGGCGCGGTCGTGCAGGTGAGGGGGATGTGGGTGGCATCGAAGTGGTCGTCCAGGTGCACGGTCAGTGCCTGACCGGTGCTGATGCAGGTGCCCACGCCGCAGGTGCCGGCGTTGTGTTCGCTCCAGTCCGCACCCAGGTACAGCCCCGCTTTGCGCAGGCTGGGCTCGAACACCAGGTCGCCCAGAAAGTCGACGGTGATACCGCGCGCGTCCGTCAGCAGCACCACGTAGCCCAGCCCGGCCACCTTGCTGTAGAGCGATTCCAGCCCGTGGCGCGCAATCTGCAGCAGGGCCTCCATCTGGTCCTGGTGCTCTCGCAGTCGCGCCTGCGGCAGGATGATGGCTTCCTGCATGCGGTTCGGGTCCAGCCGGTGCTGGTGCACACAGCGGTGCCACGAGTCGCGGATCACCTGTTCGTGCCCGGCGGCCGCCGTCGCGTGGGCGCCGTCGGTGGCCACTTGCATCACGGTGGCGATGTGTTGATGGTGATGGCTGGACATGGGCGACTCCTGCAGGGCTGGCGTGGCCTTGCACCATCGGGCGCCACGGCGGCGGTGTCAATCAAGGGTTTACCCGCAACGCTTCCCACCCCTCGCGTCAAGTCTTCCTACAATCTCCCCATGACCGCTCCAACCTACACCCGTGCCCAGGCGCTGCCCGAAATTCTCAAAAAACGCATCGCCGTGCTCGATGGCGCCATGGGCACCATGATCCAGCGCTTCAAGCTGGACGAGGCCGCCTACCGGGGTGAGCGTTTCAAGGACTTCCACAAGGATGTCAAGGGCAACAACGAGCTGTTGAGCCTGACCCGGCCCGACGTGATTCGCGACATCCACGAGAGTTACCTGGCCGCCGGCGCCGATCTGGTGGAGACCAACACCTTCGGCGCCACCACGATTGCGCAGGAAGACTACGACATGGCGAACCTGGCGCGCGAGATGAACGTGGCCTCCGCCCGCCTCGCCCGCGAAGCCTGCGACAAATATTCCACTCCCGACAAGCCGCGCTTCGTCTGCGGCGCCCTCGGCCCCACGCCCAAGACCGCCAGCATCAGCCCCGACGTGAACGACGCCGGTGCGCGTAACGTGACCTTCGAGCAGCTGCGCGCCGCTTACCTGGAGCAGATCGAAGCGCTGGTCGAGGGTGGAGCCGATGTGCTGCTGGTGGAAACCATCTTCGACACGCTCAACGCCAAGGCGGCCCTGTTCGCCATCGACGAGTATTTCGAACAAAGCGGCGAGCGCCTGCCGGTGATCATCAGCGGCACGGTGACCGACGCTTCCGGCCGCATCCTGAGCGGTCAGACCGTGACGGCCTTCTGGGCCAGCGTGCGCCACATCCAGCCGCTGGCCGTGGGCCTGAACTGCGCGCTCGGCGCCACGCTGATGCGCCCTTACATCCAGGAACTGGCCAAAGTCGCTGGCGACACCTTCATCAGCTGCTATCCCAACGCCGGTCTGCCCAACCCGATGAGCGACACCGGCTTCGACGAAACGCCCGATGTCACCAGCCGCCTGCTGCGCGAGTTCGCGGCCGAAGGCCTGGTCAACATCGTGGGTGGCTGCTGCGGCACCACGCCACAGCACATTGCGGCGATCCACGACAGCGTGGGCACGCAGGCGCCGCGTGGTGTGAAGCGCGGGGTGTTTTGTCCTGAAACAGTGTGATCGGGCTCCATGAGTCCATCCAGTCCGCCGGATACTGAGACAACGCGCGTAAACGGCGGGCTTGAGCCTGTTGCCTGGGTTGCCCGTCCTGGTCCCTTGGGGCCCATCTCCCGGCGCCTGGCCGAGGCCTTGTCGGTGTCGGTGGTTTTGATGATGGCATCGTTCCTCATCAATGCCCATCAAGGGCTGTCATGGGCCGATGAAGGACTGCTCTGGTACGGTTCTCAGCGTGTTCTCGCGGGTGAGGTTCCTGTCCGGGATTTTTTTTCGTATGACCCCGGGCGCTATTACTGGACTGCGGCCTTTTACAGCATGTTGTCGGACACCAGCCTGCGGACT
>JBFHEQ010000223.1:0-5992 GCA_041584075.1 Hydrogenophaga sp. | reverse complement strand
TGACCAGCTCGGGCACCGCCACAAACAGGTCGGCCTCCAGGCCGTAGTCGGCCACCGAGAAGATCGGTGCCTCGGGGTCTTTGTTGATCGCCACGATGACTTTGGAATCCTTCATGCCGGCCAAGTGCTGGATGGCGCCACTGATGCCCGCGGCGATGTAGAGCTGCGGCGCCACGATCTTGCCCGTCTGGCCCACCTGCCAGTCGTTGGGCGCGTAACCCGCGTCCACCGCCGCGCGGCTGGCACCCAGGGCCGCACCCAGCTTGTCGGCCAGCGGCGTCATGACTTCGTCGAACTTCTCGCTCGAACCCAGCGCACGGCCACCGGAGACGATGACCTTGGCTGCGGTGAGCTCGGGGCGGTCGCTCTTGGCGATCTCGCTGCCCACAAACGTGCTCTTGCCGCTGTCGGCCACGGCCTCGGCCGTTTCCATCGCCGCCGAACCACCACTGGCCGCTGCCGGGTCAAAGCCCGTGGTGCGCACCGTGATCACCTTGGTCGCGTCGGTGCTTTGCACCGTGGCGATGGCGTTGCCCGCGTAGATGGGGCGCTCGAATGTGTCGGCGGCTTCCACCTTGGTGATGTCGCTGATCTGGCCCACGTCCAGCGATGCGGCCACGCGGGGCGCGATGTTCTTGCCCGAGGCGGTGGCGGGGAACAGGATGTGGCTGTAGTTCGATGCAATGGCCAGCACCTGCGCGGCCACGTTCTCGGCCAGGCCGTGTTCCAGGTAGGCGGCGTCGGCGTGGATCACCTTGGCCACACCGGCGATGGCCGCAGCAGCCTTGGCGGCTTCACCCGCGTTGTGTCCGGCGATGAGCACATGCACATCACCACCACAGGCCGCAGCGGCCGTGACGGTGTTGAGCGTGGCGCCCTTGATCGAAGCGTTGTCGTGTTCAGCAATAACGAGAGAGGTCATGATGAGATTCCAAATATGTGTTCAGAGAAGCGTGTCTTAAGCCCAGGGCGCCGTGGAACCGGCTTCGCCGGGCCACCAGCGCCGCCCCCTGGGGGGTGACGCCGAAGGCGGCGCGGGGGGTTACACCACCTTTGCTTCGTTCTTGAGCTTGTCCACCAGCGTCGCCACATCGGGCACCATGATGCCGGCGCCGCGCTTGGGCGGCTCGCTGACCTTCAGGGTCTTGATGCGCGGGCTCACGTCCACACCCAGGTCTTCGGGCTTGATGGTGTCCATGGGCTTCTTCTTGGCCTTCATGATGTTGGGCAGCGTCACATAACGCGGCTCGTTCAGGCGCAGGTCGGTGGTGACAATCGCCGGCATGGACAGGCTCAGGGTTTCCAGGCCACCGTCGACTTCGCGGGTCACGTTGACCTTGTCACCGGCGACTTCGACCTTGCTGGCAAACGTGCCCTGGGGCTGGCCCGTCAGGGCGGCGAGCATCTGGCCGGTCTGGTTGCAGTCGTCATCGATGGCCTGCTTGCCCAGGATCACCAGGCCAGGCTGTTCTTTGTCCACCAGGGCCTTGAGCAGTTTGGCCACGGCCAGGGGCTGCAGTTCTTCGGTGGTCTCGACCAGGATGGCGCGGTCGGCACCGATGGCCATGGCGGTGCGCAGGGTTTCCTGGCACTTGGCGTCGCCGCAAGACACGGCGATCACTTCGGTGACCACGCCTTTTTCCTTCAGGCGCACCGCTTCTTCCACCGCGATTTCGTCAAACGGGTTCATGCTCATCTTGACGTTGGCGATGTCCACGCCACTGCCGTCGCTCTTGACGCGCACCTTGACGTTGTAATCCACCACACGTTTGACGGGGACGATGACCTTCATGTTGGGTAACTCCTGCAAGTTTTGAGAAAACGAATCGGGATGGGTTCGGCACGACGATTGACGTGCACGTCAACTCTCATTGTATGTCCCACCCCCGGAAATCCTAGCTGACCGGTGTCAGGCGTTGCGCCGGAACGTATAAAAGAACGACCGTGCTTTTTTCATTATAAAGGGAGTCAACCATCCCGCCCGTTTGCCGGCTTGTTGTGTGTCGCCGAGGCGGCTGCCGACCACACGCCGTGTTCGGACCGGCCGTCATGGGTCAATTAACCAACCGAACGGTCGGCTAATTCGGGTAAATCTGGAGATAACGCGCCGGACCTTTGGCCTATATTGGCAGGGTCCGCTGTCCACCCAGCACCATCCGTTCCTACACCACTGGAGTCCCGCTGCATGAAAGTTCGCCACATCGCCGCCGCCGCCCTGATGCCTGTCTTTTTCGCAGGCACTGTTGCGTCGGCCGAAACCGTCTTCACCGTTTCCAGCTGGCTGCCACCGACCCATACGCTCAGCACCGTGCAAAAGGACTGGTGCGACAGGCTGGCCAAGGAAAGCGCCGGCAGCATGAAATGCAATATTCTGCCCAAAGGGGTCGTGTCCGCCCCCGGCACATTTGATGCCGTGCGCGACGGCCTGGCCGACATTTCATACACCGTGGATGGTTACACCCCCGGCCGCTTCATCAACACGCAGGTGGCGGAGTTCCCGTTCCTGGGCGACAGCGCCACCGCCACCTCGGTGGCCTACCAGCGCATCTACGACAAACACTTCGCGCCGCTGGGCGAACACCGGGGCGTCAAGGTGCTGGCGGTTTTCACCCACGGACCAGGCATCATCTTCAACAGCAAGATGGCGGTGAAATCGGCTGCTGATGCAGCCAGCCTCAAATTCCGTGTCGGCGGGGGCAACATCAACGAGTTGTCCAAGGCCATGGGCTGGAACACCACACTCAAGGCCGCGCCCGAGTCGTTCGAACTGCTCTCTACGGGCGTGATGGACGGCACCTTCTTCCCCGACGAGTCGGTCGCTTCGTTCAAACTGAGCATGATCAAACATGCCACCACGTTCCCTGGCGGCCTGTACAACACCAGTTTCGTCTTCATGATGAACCAGGACAAATACAAGGCCCTGTCGGCGGCCGACAAAGCGGTGGTCGACAAACTGTCGGGCGAACCCGCTGCCCGCATGTTCGGTGAAGGCTGGGACAAGGTCGACATGGCCAGTCGTGAGGGAGCACAGAAAGCCCAGGGCGTAGAACGCATCATGGCGGACAAAACCTTCGTCAAAGCCGTGGCAGACAAGCAAGACGCCCTCGAGGCGAAATGGGCCACGGCTGCACAGGCCAAAGGACTGAAGGACCCCAAGGGCACTCTGGCTGAATTCCGTGCCGAGATCGCCAAGGTGAAGTAACACCTGCGCTTCGCTCCCAGGCCGACGGGGCAGTCGCTCTTGCACTGCCCCGCCGGCTTTTTTGTGCCCTTCAGCCCCATGTTCAAACACCTCGACAAACTGCTCAACCGGTCGGCCGGCCTCACCGCTGCGACCGCCCTGTTTTCGCTGATGCTCCTCACGCTGGTCGATGTCATCGGTCGCAAGTTCTTCAACAACTCCGTGCCCGGTGGTCTGGAACTCACGGAGATCCTCATGGTGATCGTGATTTTTGGGGCACTGCCCCTGGTGTCCTGGCGCGGGGAACATGTCGTATTCGATTCGCTGGACCCTTGGGTGCCGCATTGGCTGAAAGGCTTGCAGGCACGCGCCGTTCATCTGGTCAGCGCCGGGGTGTTTGGATTTCTGGCCGAATTGATGAAGATGCGCGCAGAACGTTTCGCCGAGTACGGCGACACCACGGTCCACCTGCAACTGGCCATCGCCCCTGTCGCCTGGATCATGTCCGGTCTGCTGCTGATCACCGCCCTGCTCCACCTGCTGTTTGTCTTCAAGCCCCCAGGGGATCCCGGCCACACCGGCATGCCGACTACGGGAGACCGTTCATGATCGAAGCCTTTCTGGGCTTTCTGGCCGTCTTCGTGCTGGCCTTTCTGCGTGTGCCACTGGCCGTGTCCATGTCGATCGCCGGCATCGTGGGTCTGGGACTCATGCGCGGCTGGACGCCGGCCTTTGCCAGCACCAGCCAGACCATCTTCGAGACGGGCTTCCATTACGTGCTCTCGGTGATCCCGCTGTTTGTGCTCATGGGCAACTTTGTGTCCCGCGCCGGCATGGCCAAAGAACTGTTCACCGCGGCCAACGCGTTTGTGGGCCACCGCCCGGGCGGCCTGGCCATGGCCAGCATCATCGCTTCGGGGGGTTTTGGATCGATCTGCGGATCCTCGATCGCCACCGCAGCCACCATGACGCGCGTGGCCTATCCCGAGATGAAATCCCACGGCTACAAGGACACCCTGGCCACCGGCGCCATCGCGGCGGGTGGCACACTGGGTATCCTCATCCCCCCGTCCACGATTCTGGTCATCTACGGCATCATCACCGAAACCGACATCGGCCGGCTGTTTGTGGCTGGCATCCTGCCCGGCATTGTGGCGATCGCCTGCCTCTGCCTGGCGGTGGTCTTCATCACCTGGCGCGACCCGGCCGCGGGCCCCGCCGCCAAACGGTTCTCCTGGAGGGAGCGCCTGTCCGCCATCCGGGGCATCTGGGGCGTGGCGTTGCTGTTTGCGCTGGTGATCGGCGGCATCTACGGCGGCGTTTTCACAGCGACGGAAGGTGCCGGCGTGGGCGCAGCCGGGGCCTTCCTGTTTGCACTTGCTCGCCGGGCGCTCACGCCGCGCCTGCTGCTGGACGTGTTGATCGAAAGCTCCCGCACCACGGCGATGCTGTTCATGATCCTGATCGGCGCGATGATCTTCACCAACTTCATCAACTTCACCACCATGCCGGGCGATCTGCGTGACTTTGTGCTGCAGTTCAGCCCCCATCCGGTGATGGTGGTGGTGATGATGATGGGCATCTACCTGGCACTGGGCATGGTGATGGAAGAGCTGGCCATCGTGCTGCTCACGATCCCGGTTTTCTTCCCCGTGATCGTCGGGCTGGGGTTTGATCCCGTGTGGTTTGGCATCCTGATCGTGACCATCGTGGAAATTGGCCTGATTTCCCCGCCCGTGGGGTTGAACCTCTTCGTGATCAACTCGTTGCTGCCCGAGGTCAAACTCACCACCCTCTACAGGGGTGTGTGGCCCTTTGTGGTCGCCGACATCGTGCGCCTGGGCATCCTGATCGCGGTACCCGCCATCGCCCTGTGGCTGCCCAACCTGATGCAGTAACCCGCCCCTCTATCAGGGGCTGGATTTCATGTGGACCACACGCTGCGGGAACGGTATTTCGACCCCGTTGGAACGCAGCGATGCCAGGACCGCCAGGTTGATGTCCGAGCGCAAGCCCAGCTGGCCGTTCTCGGGGTCGTCGATCCAGTAGCCCAGGGTGAATTCCAGCCCGTCTGCGCCAAAGGCCGACAGCGAAGCAGTGGGGCCCGGGTCCCGCACCACACGCGGTTGATTCAAAGCCGCATCTTCCAGCAAGCGCCTGACCAGGTTCACATCGCTGTCGTAGGCCACTGACACCACGGTCGACAGCCAGACCCGCGTGTCGGCCAGGGAGAGGTTTTCCACCCGGGTGGTGATCAGGACTTCGTTGGGCACGATGGATTCACGACCGCCGAGCGAACGGATCACGGTGTAGCGTGCATTGATATCGCTGATGCGACCCTCGAAGTTGTCGACCCGCACGTTGTCGCCGATGCGCATGCTGCGCTCGGCCAGGATCACGAAACCGCTGACGTAGTTGGATGCCAGCTTTTGCAGGCCAAAACCAATGCCCACACCAATGGCACCGCCCAGCACCGACAGCGCGGTGAGGTCGATGCCCACGGCCGACAGCGCCACGATCAGCCCCAGGAACATCAGCAACGCCCGCGTGGCGTTGCTCACCGCTTTGCGCAGACTGAGCTCGGAACCCACGGCCTTGCGCAGCAACCGGGCCTCGATGGCCGCGGAAATCCACAGCGCCAGGATCAGGACCGCCGCCGCTGTGATCGCACCTTCGAGCATGGTGCGCAGACTCAGGGTGGCGTTGCCCATGGTCCAGGTGATCTCGTCCAGCTCCTTCAGGACCAGCGGCAGCAAACCACTGACCCACAACACCATGCCCAGCCAGGCCAGCCAGGAAATGGACCGCTCC
>JBFHEQ010000222.1:0-6002 GCA_041584075.1 Hydrogenophaga sp. | reverse complement strand
CGCATGGCCCACACTGTTCCCTCGCTCAAAAGGCGGGCGGCAGGCCTTCGCCGCAGCAATCCACGCCGCGCCAAAGCCAACGCCCATGACTCAACTCAGCACATATCGCATCCCGATGTCAGCGCACCCGACAAGCCCGCATTGCCGTTCCTGAACACCCGCCACACCTGGCTGGAAGACGCCCACGCCCTCGTGGCGGGATCGCTCTTCGTCGCCCTCGGCATGACCATGTTTGGCCACGCCGGGCTGCTCACGGGCGGTGTGGCAGGCGCGGCCTTTCTGGCCAGCTACGCCACCAGCATGAGCTTCGGCCTGGGCTTCTTCCTGTTCAGCCTGCCATTTTTCGTGTTGTCGTGGTTTCGGCTGGGCAAGGAATTCACCTTCAAAAGCTTTTTCGCCGTGGCGCTGGTCTCGGTGTGCACCACCGTGGCGCCCCAGGTGGTGCGCTTCGAATTCCTCAACCCCTGGGTCGCGTCCATCTTGGGCGGCTTCCTGATCGGCTTTGGCCTGCTCGCCCTGCTGCGCCACCACGCCAGCGTGGGCGGCGTCAACATCCTGGCCCAGTGGCTGCAACAAGCCAAAGGCTTCAGTGCCGGCAAGGTGCAGATGTCGGTGGACGTGGTGATCGTGCTCACCGCGCTGGTGGTCGTACCGCCCGAGCGCGTGGCGCAATCGGTGGTCGGAGCCGTGGCCATTGGCGCCATCCTGGCGCTGAACCACCGCCCTGGGCGGTATCTGGGGGTTTGAGGGCGGTTACGTCTGGGGCTCATCCGAAGGAATGGCGGCGTAGGAGCACACCTACCCCCATTCATGGCGGTTGTTCGTAGAATGAATCCACCAACCACCCCTGCGGTTCATCCCACCGCAGAGGCGGATCCCATCCCAACGAACTGTAGCCAGAAAGGAGGGCCAGCCCATGCAAGACCCCTACCACCATTTCAGCGAGCTCTTCGCCCAGCTGGGGCTGCCCGATGACCCTGCGGGTATCGCCCAGTTCCTGGCAAAACACAGGCCACTTGCGGGCGACGTGAGGCTGCCGGACGCGCCGTTCTGGACGCCTGCGCAATCGGCTTTCCTGAAAGAAGCCCTGTTGCAGGACTCGGACTGGGCCGAACTGGCCGACCAGCTGAGCGAATCGCTGCGTGGGCAGGAAACGCCTCCCCAGTGACAGGGTCCTGAACACGGCCAGACCGGACGCCCTTCGACAACATCGCAGGCCCAAGCCGTCCGGCCCAGCAAGTTTGGACCGCAGGCATGCGGCGCCTTGAACGTCCAGGTGCCCATGAAGGGCTTGCTGCAGTCCCATCCGATGCTCACCTCACACAACCTCAAAGACCACAGGCCCGCGTCCGAAAGCCTCTGCTCGCATACCGTGGCTGATCGGCATCCAACCTGTCGATCTTCATTCATGCCCGGGTTGCCTTCCCACGGCCCCTCTGCACAACCAGCGCCAGGTGCGTCAGGCGCCCGTTTTGGACTGTGGTTGTGCAAAGGGTCCTTGGTGATATCGAGGTCCTGGCTGAAAGGGAGGAGGGCCGTTTTGAATTTGTGTCTCGCTTCGTTTGGTACCTTCGGAAACCCGACCCATGAAGTTTTAATTCCCGGAGTGGTGCACAGTTCGCGCCGCTTGACCAAGGCCCTGTCGCATCGTTCCCTCTGGAATTTCAGCTGACACCGTCGACGGAATACTTCGCTGACCGCACTCGCGGGTGCGTGGGTTCAACGGCGCCTGGCAAGCAGCCGTCACCCACACCCACGCCAACGCGTCGGCATCGCTGTCCACTTTTGAGGGGGCGCCAGTCATCCTGCTTGGCAGACCGCAGGGCCCACTCCAAACTGCGGTCCAACGCCCGCTGTTCGAAGGGCCGACATCACGCTGTCGACGCGAAGCCGTCATCTGGGTGATGGTTTACCGAGCCCCAGGGCGGTCGTTCATCGAGTGATGTGACGGCGGCCCGAGTTGACTCGATCTGTGTCGTTTCCGCAGCGACTGCCCCAGCGCGCTCTCGGCGATGTTCTGGCCTGCTCGCCACGGGATCGAGTTCGCTCAGACGGTGAATTTCAAATGAAATTTCCTGGAGCAGCCGCATTTTGCAGATAACATGATTCGCATGTGCGCCGCACGTTCTGCCCAGACGCCCACGCTTGGCAAGATGCGGAGGCCCCGGCTTGGCCGTTCCATCCAGCGCGACCGGTTGTTCGTTGAGATCGACGGTATGGACTCTGTGCCGGGCCTGTGGATTGCCGGGCCTGCGGGAGTCGGTAAATCGACACTGATAGCCACCTACCTGGAAGCGCGAGCCCTCAAGTCGGCCTGGCTGCAGCTCGACTCCGGTGATGCCGACCCCGCCACGTTCGCGCACTTTCTTGGAGAAAGTGCCGCGTTGCTGAAACCTCGCAAACCGGTGCGATTGCTCTTGCCGACCGCCGATGATCTGCGAGACGTTCCGTCCTTCATCCGTCGTTGCTTCCGTCGCTTGGCATTGGTGCTGGACCGACCTTGGGTGCTGGTGCTGGACAACATCCAGGAACTGGACAGCCTTCCCGCGCTGCATGCTGGAATCGCCGCCGCGCTCGGCGAGCTGCCGGATGGGTCAAAGCTCATTGCCATCAGTCGCGAACCACCTTCGGCTGAATACGCCAGGGCTTTGGCTGGTCAACAGATGGCGCTCATCCAGGCCAGCGCCCTGCGCTTCACGCCCGGCGAGACTCAGGCGCTCCTTGATCTGCACAACCGACCCTGGTCGGCCCAGGCCCTTTGTGAGACCACTGACGGCTGGGCAGCGGCCATGATCCTGTTGTTGGCCGCGCGCACTGAACTGGCCTCGCCGCATCCAGAGGACGCAGGCAGCGCTCCGCCGTGGGTTTTCGATCTGTTCGCCAGTGAAGTGATGGAGGCCTTCGCGCCCTGGCAGCGCCACGCTCTGATGCGCATAGCGTTCTTGCCCAGCTTCACCGCGGCGATGGCCGAAGCGCTAAGCGGCGAACCACTCATCGAAATGCTGCTCGAGGATCTGGCTCACCGCAGCCTGTTCACCGACCGTCGCGGCGCAATGCCGGCGGTTTATACCTTCCACGCATTGTTCGGCGAGTACCTGCGCTCGAGGGCTGCAGCGGAGTTCTCTTCCGACGCCCTGCGCGCCCTGCGCGTTGAATCGGCGGGGCTTCTCGCCTCCGCCGGCTATGCGGACCAGGCCCTTGGACAGCTCGTCGATGCCCAGGCATGGACGGAAGCCTTGCAGTTGCTGGGCTCGCACGCAGGGGATTTTGTCGCCCAGGGGCGCTCGGCCATCGTTCGCAATGCGGTGTCTGTCATGCCAGACCGCTACCGCAACCTGCCACAGGCCTGCTATTGGCTGGGGTTCTGCAATCTTGCCATCGATCCTGACGCCGCGCTGGGGCAATTGCATCGGGCTTACGAGGGCTTCTTTGCGGAAGGTGACGAGCAGGGTGCCTTCGAAGCAGCGGCGGCCATTGCCGACGCAATCATCTTTCGGGGCTCGAACTACGACACCCTCGCACCTTGGTTGCCCTTGCTTGAGCGGCTGACGCCGGGCTACCTCGCGTCTCGCGACGCGGCCCGGGATCTGCGCGTCCTGCCTGGTCTTCTGGGCGCGTTCGTTCACCGGGACCCAGGTCACGACCTGACCGCCTCCCTGGCCGACGCAGCAGAACAGATGCTCGATGGCCCCCTGGGGGCCAGCCAGCGCATTCTTCTCGGCAGCCTGGCTTTTTACCTGTTGTGGACCGGGCAGACCCCACGTCTGGACCGCATCCTCACCAAGATTGACCACCTGTGTACCGGGCAGGAGGCCGCACCGGCCACGCTGTTGCGGTGGTACGGCGTGGGCGTACTCGTGCGCTCGCTGCTCGGCCGGATAGCCGACGCGATGGACAACGCCATGCGCGCACTGGCCCTCACAGAGAACGGCCCCGCACCGATGCGCGTTAAGGCCCATCTGATGGTGGTGCTGGCGGCCGAGTCGGCGCGCGATGCCGAACTTGCTCGGTCCCACCTGGCCATGGCTGCGGGCCTGCTTGCTGCGGGCAACCCGGTCGATATGACGACGTACGAGTTCCAGCGCGGCATGCTGATGCTGCTGGACAAGGACTGGCATGGCGCCGCTCAGCTGATGCGCTCAGCGGTGAGCAGCGGCCGCAACAGCGGTTGGCCGCTGCGCGAGCACATTGCGTTGATTGGACAGACCCTGGCAGCCACGCAGGTTGAGCGCTTCGACGAGGCCGAGACCGCCCTGAAGGCCGTCTTCGATCATCGTTTCTACGCTGTCTGCCGGTGGCACCACTGGATCGCCGCACTTGTCGAGGCCAACCTGGCGGACCGGCGCGGCGACGGCCCAAGAGCCTTGGCCGCCTTGCGACGTGGGTTTGGCGTCGGCCAGGCCTGCGGTTTCGATTTCGGACCGATGCCGTATTGTTGCGGCGACATGATGTCGCGCCTGGCCGCCCTGGCTCTGGCGCAGGGCATCGACACACCGTTCGTTCAACAGATGGTGCGCCGCTATGCTCTGCCGGCCCCACCCGGCGCGCCCGCCACCTGGCCTTGGCCGGTGCGCATCCGCTCGTTCGGTGCATTTGACATCGCGCGCGAGGGAGACGCTGCACAGGCATCACGCAAGGAAAGTCGCAAGCCCCTGGATCTGCTCAAGCTGCTGCTGGCCTTGGGCGGCGTGAACGTTCCGGTCGGGCGCCTTTGCGCGGCATTGTGGCCTGAGGCCACCGGCGATGCCGCGCGAAACTCCTTTGACAACACCTTGCACCGGCTCAGGAAACTGCTTGGTGCTGACGGGCGCGTCACGCTGCGGGCCGGTGGCCTCAGCCTGGACGCTGCCAGCTGCTGGACCGACGTCGGTGCCCTCACCGACCGCCTCGACAGGCCCCCCGTGGTCGCGCGGGAAGCCGACCTGAAACTGGTGACGGCGTGGATCGATGATGTCCTCGCCTTGTACCAGGGCCCGTTTCTGGTCGGAGAGGAGGATCTGTCCGACGTGCTGGTCGCCCGCGAACGCATCGAGGCGCGGGTCACGCGGCAGGTGGCGGCACTGGGGAACCGGCTTGAGGCCATGGACCAGCATGCGGAGGCGGCACGTCTGTACCAACGTCTCGTCGAACAGCAGCCCCTGGGCGAGGACATGGTGCGCCGCCTGATGTCATGCCTGCTGCACCTGGGGCAACGCGCCGAGGCATTGGCTGCCTACCGACGCTGCCGCCAGCAGTTGTCGGTCGTTCTGGGCGTTCGGCCGGCGGCCGATATCGAAGCCATGGCCGCCGACCTTCGCAATCTCTAAGCCATTTCTAGGATCGGCTTTCTTATGCTCCCCTCCATGGACGAACCGCGAGGGACGTCCGCCGCGAGGCGACTTGTCAGGGGTCTGTTGCCGACAGGCACAGGCAGCAGCCCCAGCTCGCGGGTTCCGTGCCGTCACGGTTTCATGGAGCTGAAAATGTCATACACAACTGTTGCGTTGGCACTGTCACTGGTGTCTTGGGCCGCCATGGCCCAGAGTCCGGTCGAGACGGACGGGGACAAATACAAGGTCGTGGTGGAAAACGAGCAGGTGCGCGTGCTCGAGTACCGGGATCTGCCTGGCGAGAAGACCCACCAGC
Organism: Hydrogenophaga sp.; assembly: GCA_041584075.1. Lineage (GTDB taxonomy): Bacteria > Pseudomonadota > Gammaproteobacteria > Burkholderiales > Burkholderiaceae_C > Hydrogenophaga. Next base: position 377 of record JBFHEQ010000222.1, on the reverse strand, counting down.
ATGCTCATCCCGCCTTCGTGCTGTACGCCGTGTCGCCGTTCCAGCGCAAGATCCACCTGCCCGATGGCAAGGTGCTGATGCGGGAGTTCAAGGCGGGTGACGTGATGTATTCGCCCGCCCAGGTGCACATCGGCGAGAACGTCGGCACGACGCCCACCCACGTCATCATGGTTGAGCTCAAGACGGCCGTGAAGCCGTGATGGTTCCCTTCGCGCGTCTCCAGCGTACTGGGTTGATTGCACCGGTCTGCGGGCGATGGGCACCCCGGCTGTGTTCCTGCATGAGCCATGCCGCAACGATTGTGAGCGCCCAACGCCGCGCAGCAGATCCTCGAGCCATCGTCAACCCAAAACGCTTGATTGCAATCCAGTCGATCT
>JBFHEQ010000221.1:0-6015 GCA_041584075.1 Hydrogenophaga sp. | reverse complement strand
GGCCACGATTTCTTCCAGCAACATGCGACCCGAGCCAAACACCTCGCCGTTGCGGTACATCAGGGGCACCGCCAACACCTGACGGCGCTCGACCTCGTCCTGGAACAAGGCCCCGTCGATCACCACGGTCTGGATCCTGGGGTTGACAATCGCCATCAGGCTGGCCGCCTGAACCACATCGGGACAGTTGTGGCAAGACAGACTCATGTAGACCTCAAACTGGTGATCCCCTTCCAGCGCCTTGATCTGCTCGATGACCTCGGGCTCGACTTTGGGCGGGTGACCACCGGTCCACAACAGGGCCAGGACCAGCGAGGTGAACTCGTGTCCCAGCGGGATGGCGGCAAAGCGCACGCCGGTGGCCTCACCCTCGCGGGCAATCACGAAAGACGGCTTGCGGACATCGGTCCCGGTTTCATCAAAGCTCACCTGATCCGACAGCGCCGCGATCTCGGTCAACAACTCGCGCATCTCGCCCGCCTTGGCGCTGTCGTCCAGCGAAGCGATCAGGCGAATGGGCTGGCGCAGCATCGCCAGATAAGAGGAAAGCTGGCCGGTGAGGGTCGAGTCAAGCATGGTGAACTCCTTCAAACATCAATCAATCAAAAATGGGCGCACTGAACCAGTGCCGCTGGTGCATGGGCCTTGAAACAAAGCCCATGGGTCTGCGGTACGAGAACCGAATGTGTGAGAGGAAGGGGATGCCCCCCTTCCAGAACGCCGCGGATCTGGCTCTGCCAGTCCGCCAGCGTTGTCCCCCTGGGGGGATGACGCGCCGCAGGCGCGGCGCAGGAGGTGGGTCAGATCTTGCCGACCAGGTCCAGCGAAGGAGCCAGCGTCTTCTCGCCTTCTTTCCACTTGGCTGGGCACACCTGACCGGGGTTGGCGGCGGTGTACTGGGCGGCCTTGAGCTTGCGCACGGTTTCTTTCACATCGCGGGCGATTTCGTTGGAATGCACTTCCATGGTCTTGATCACGCCATCGGGGTTGATCACGAAGGTGCCGCGCAGCGCCAGACCTTCTTCTTCGATGTGAACGCCAAAAGCGCGGGTGATCTGGTGCGTGGGGTCACCCACCAGCGGGAACTTGGCCTTGCCCACAGCGGGGCTGGTTTCGTGCCAGACCTTGTGCGAGAAATGGGTGTCGGTGGTCACGATGTAGACCTCGGCACCGGCTTTCTGGAACTCGGCGTAGTTGTCGGCCGCGTCTTCAATTTCGGTGGGGCAGTTGAAGGTGAACGCTGCCGGCATGAAGATCAGCACCGACCACTTGCCCTTGAGGGACTCGTTGGACACGTCGATGAATTCACCTTTGCCATTGCGATTGACAAAAGCGGTGGTCTTGAAGGGCTGAACCGGGGTGTTGATGAGCGAGAGAGCGTTGATCATGGACATGGTCTTCCTTATGGATAGCGGTTTAAAGAATCGTTTGCGCTGTTTGAAGCATCGCAACAGCCTATATCATAGTGCAAATCTATCACTTGACAGCATTGATAGTTGCTATGAAGTTGATAGTTTTTGCCCGGGACCGGCTTCAAAAGCGTTGCAATTTTACCAATGTATTTACGAATCATTCGTATTTTGATTAATATCAAGCCCTCAGCCAGCCACGGTGTTCCGACATTGCAGCCAGCCAACAACCCCCTTGCCTGCTGCCCTCATGTCCCATCGCACCCCTGCGGCGCCTCGCCGCGCTACCGCCCATCCCCGGATGGAAGCCCCCCTGGCCCACCCCGCCCTGCTTCCGCTGGGCGCACTGCTGCTGGCGGGCTCCATCAATGCCCATGCCCAAACCCCCACGCCCGATGCCGCACCGGTTGCGGCCGGCACCTTGCCCACCGTCGTGGTCAGAGAAGCAGCCGAGGCGCCTGAAGGCAAAGACGCCCTGCGTGCCACCGAAACGCAAATCGGCAAAGGAACCCAGAAGCTGCGCGACATCCCGCAATCGGTCACGGTGGTCACCGAAAAGCTCATCGATGACCGCAACCTCGACACCTTGAAAGAGGTGCTGAAGAACACGGGCGGCATCAGTTTCCTGGCCGCCGAAGGGGGCGAAGAAGACATCAAACTGCGTGGCTTCAGCCTTCAAGGCACGGGCGATGTGTTTGTCGACGGCCTGCGCGACCCGGCCTTTTACGACCGGGACACTTTCAACCTCGACCGCGTAGAGCTCCTGCGCGGCTCCGCCTCCATGCTGTTCGGTCGCGGCTCCACCGGCGGAGCCGTCAACATGGTCAACAAGGTGCCGCGCCTGATCGACGAGAACCAGGTTGACCTCACCCTGGGCAGTCACGACTACAAGCGCGCTGTGGGTGACTTCAACATCAAGACCGGTGAGAGCGCTGCCTTGCGTCTGGGCGCCATGGCCACCCAGGCCGACAACAATGGCGCGGGCAGCAGCATCGACAAAAAGGGCATGTCGGCCGCCTACCGCTGGGGCATCGGCGAACGCGACGAGTTCTCGGCCAGCGTCTACCACCTCGACAACAACAATGGCATCAACTACGGCCTGCCCTGGATCAAGCCGACGTCGCGCTCCGACGCGAGCTCCACCACCATGATGCCGCTGGATCCGGAGGCCTACTACGGCATGGCCAGCGACTACAGCGATGGCTCGGCCAGCACGCTGACCCTGAGCCATGTCCACCGCTTCGACCACGACAACACGCTGACCACCAAAGTCCGCCGCGGCGCATACACCCGAGATCAACGCTCGGGCGCTGTCCGTTTCTGCACCAGTGGCGTCAGCCGCACCACGGGCTTGCCCACCAACACCGACTGCCCCAGCTCAGTCGCCTTGGACACCTTCGGCCCTGACACGGTGCTCACCCGAGGCAACCACACCAAGGTCCAGGACCTGGACACGGTGTATGCCCAAAGCGATTTCAGCGGCAAATTCGACGCCTTGGGCGTGCGCCATGAGCTGCAAGCGGGCGTTGACGTGGCAAGGGAGGAGAAGATCGTGTTCGCGGCTTCATCGGTGAGCAAGCCCCGCACCACCATCGGTACGCCCGACGACGGCGCCTGGCTGGACGAGTCCGCCCGCACCCTGAGCACCAGCAGCCAGTACACCTCACAAGGCTATGGCGCCTATGTGCAGGATCTGGTGCAAATCGCCCCCATGTGGAAGCTGTTGGGCGGTTTGCGCTACGACAACCTGACCGGTGACTATGACAGTTACTCGGGCGATAGCCCAAGCAGCTACAAAATGGAGGTCTCGGAATGGAGCAAGCGGGTGGGCGTGCTGTTCCAGCCCAGCGCACGGCAGTCGTACCATTTCTCGGCGGCAACCTCGTTCAACACCTCGGGTGATGCCTACTCCCTGAGCGCGGACAACGTGGATGTGCCACCTGAGCAGTCCATCAACCTGGAAATCGGCGCGAAGCTGGATTCCGCTGACGGTAACTTCACGACCCGCCTGGCTGTTTTCCGGTCCACCAAGCTGCACGAACGCAACACCGACCCGGATGTGGATCTGGTGACCTTGTCGGGCAAGCGCCATGTCGCCGGCTTTGAAGCCGACGTCACGGGCCGCATCACGCCGCAATGGGAAGTCTTTGGTTCTTACATGTGGATGCCCGTCGCCAACATCGACATCGGTGTGGCGGGCTCTGAAGGCCAAGGCACGCGTCCCTCGCTCACGCCCGAGCATTCCGGCACGGTGTGGACCACCTACAAGCTGACGCCTCGTCTGCGGGTGGGAGCCGGGCTGAACTTCCGCGGCAAACAATCGCCGAACCGCAACCCTGGCTGGGAAGCCGATGCCTACGTCACGGGTGACCTGATGGCCGAATACACCTTCGACTTCGAGCGCATCGCCCTCAAAGCCAACCTGACCAACGTGACCAACAAGCTCTACGCGGACCAACTGTACAGCGGCCACTACATCCCTGGCGCAGGCCGCATGCTGCAGGTCACCGCCAGCTTCAAGTTCTGAGACCTGTTCAGGTCACTTTCTCGTTGAGCCTTGGCCTCCCCCGTCTTGCGAAGGGGGAGGCCCTTTTCCCTTCTTCCCGCTGCATGCCCCGCGCCCGCGATTCATGCAGCGCAACCTGAAATGCCATGCTCCTCACGCTGCCCGACATCCTGACGCCATCTGAAGTGCAACACGCCCAGCAACTCCTGCCGAGCGCACCTTGGAGCGATGGTGCCGAGAGCGCCGGTCAGCAGGCGCGCGCCGTCAAGAACAACCAGCAACTGCCCCACGACTGCGAGGCAGCAACAGCCATCCGCACATCGGTACTGAACGGCCTGAACCGCTCTGCCCTCTTCTTCAGCGCAGCGCTGCCGCTGCGCATCTTCACACCGCGCGTCAACCGCTATGGCGACGAGGCCAACGCGTACGGTCCCCACATCGACAACGCCATCCGCCTCAAATCCACCGGTGTCAGCGGCACTGAATATGTCCGCACCGACATCTCTTGTACGGTATTCCTGAACCAGCCCGACGACTACGAGGGCGGGGAACTCACCGTGACCGACACCTTTGGCACCCACGCCGTCAAATTGCCCGCAGGCCAGGCCGTGCTGTACCCCGGAAACAGCTTGCACGAAGTCATGCCGGTCACCCGGGGCCACCGCATCGCCTGCTTCTTCTGGGTGCAAAGCATGGTGCGCAGCGACGAGCAGCGCCGCCTCCTGTACGAACTCGACATGAACCTGCTGAGCCTGCGCAGCCAGCATGGTGAAACGCCCGAGACCACGGCGCTCACGGGCACGTACCACAACCTGTTGCGCATGTGGGCTGGTACATGATGAACCCCCACGCTCCACCGCTGCGCGGGTCGCTGCCCCCCGAGGGGGCTGATCCGGCTGGGGGCGGCCCGGCGCCGGATCGCTTCAACCCCCACGCTCCACCGCTGCGCGGGTCGCTGCCCCCCGAGGGGGCTGATCCGGCTGGGGGCGGCCCGGCGCCGGATCGCTCTGGCGCGCCGCTGCGCACGGCTCTCCCGCCAGGGGTGGTCAGCCTGGCCGATCACGAAGCCCTGTTCGACACCCTGTTGTCGCCGCAAGCGCGTGCCTATTTCAACGGTGGCGCCGCAGACGAGATCACCCTGCGCCACAACGTGAACGCGTGGCAGTCCATTCCCCTGCACCCCCGGGTCTTGTGCTCCGTGGCGGGTGGAAACACGCAGGTGAATCTGCTGGGGCGTACGCTGGCCCACCCCATCCTGGTCGCCCCCATGGCCTATCAAAGCATGGCCCATCCCCATGCCGAGCAGGCGACCGCATTGGCCGCGGCGGTGCTGGGTGCCGGCATGGTGCTCAGCACACAGGCCACCAGCCGTCTCGAAGACGTTGCCCAGTTGGTGCTGACCGAGCCCGGACACGGCCCCCTGTGGTTCCAGCTTTACATGCTGCCGGACCGGGCCTTCATGCGGGACCTGATCCGGCGTGTTGAAACCGCTGGCTTCGAGGCTCTGGTGCTCACCGTTGATGCCCCCGTGCAGGGTCCGCGAGAACGGGAGCGCCGGGCCGGCTATCGGCGCCCGCAAGACATCGTGGCGATCAACCTGACTGGCCGAGTGGCACCGCCACCTCTCGACCTCCAGCCCGGCCAGAGCCGCCTGTTCGATGATCTCATGACCCATGCCCCATCCTGGGAAGACGTGGCGTGGCTGCGCTCCGTCACGCGCCTGCCCATCCTCCTGAAAGGCATCACCCACCCGCTGGATGCGCGGATGGCCGTGGACATTGGCGCCGCGGGTCTGGTGGTGTCCAACCATGGCGGGCGTACGCTGGACACCATGCCCGCCACGGCAGACCTCCTTCCGCCCGTGCTTCAGGCCGTGGGTGCCGATGTTCCCGTGCTGGTTGATGGCGGCATACGCCGCGGGACCGATGTGCTCAAAGCCATGGCCCTCGGGGCCAGTGCTGTATTGGTGGGCCGGCCTGTCATCCACGGCTTGGCCAATGCCGGCGCGGCTGGCGTGGCACATGTGCTCAGGCTGTTGCGCGATGAGCTGGAAATCGCCATGGCGCTCTGTGGCTGCCGGTCGCTGATCGATGCGCCATC
>JBFHEQ010000220.1:0-6030 GCA_041584075.1 Hydrogenophaga sp. | reverse complement strand
GACTTTTTGCGGGTGATCGACATCAACCTCAATGGCGTGTTCCGCGTGGCGCGCGCGTCTTTGCGCCAGATGTACAGCCAGGGCAGCGGCAGCCTGGTGAACTGCGCGTCGATTCTGGGGGTGTTCGGGCAGAGCATGACCGCGGCCTATTCGGCGGCCAAAGGTGGCGTGGTCAACCTGACGCGGACCCTTGCGATGGAATCGGCCGGCAAAGGCGTGCGGGTGAATGCGGTGGCGCCGGGCTACATCGACACGCCCTTGCTGTCCCTGCTGGACGATGCCACGCGCCAGGCCCTGATCCAGATGCACCCGATCGGGCGCCTGGGCCGGGCCGAAGAGGTGGCCAACGTTGCGCTGTTTTTGCTCAGCGACGAAGCCAGCTTTGTCACCGGTGCCAACTACATGGTGGACGGTGGCTTCACCGCGGGCAAATCCTGAGGGGGGCGCCCTGGTTCATTTGCTGCGCGTGCGCTCGGCCAGCTGGATGGCCAGCCGGTTGTGCCTTTCCACCAGCGGATCGAGATCCAGCGTGGTGAGCCGCCCCTGTCGCACCACCACCCGGCCGTTGACCACGGTGTAGGCGGCCTGCGGGCTGGCGCACAAAAGCAAACTGGCCACGGGGTCGTGCACCGCGCCACCGGCGAAGGCGGGTGTGCCCAGATCGAACAGCGCCAGGTCGGCGCACATGCCGATGGCCAGATGGCCGATGTCCTTGCGCCCCAGCACCTGCGCGCCACCGCGCGTGGCCATGTGCAGGGCATCGCGCGCCGTCATCTCGGCAGGCCCCAGATCACAGCCGAAGAATGTCTTGCCATCGCGTATTTCGGGCGGCTGCAGGGCGCGGCCCACGCGGGCCAGCAGCAAGGCCTGGCGGGCTTCATTGACCATGTGTGCGGCATCGTTGCTGGCGCTGCCGTCCACACCGAGACCCACGGGCACGCCCGCGTCGAGCAGGCGCCGCACAGGCGCGATGCCGGAGGCCAGCCGCATGTTGCTGCACGGGCAATGGGCCACGCCGGTGCGGCTGGCCGCGAAGAGCGAGATGCCTTCGTCGTCCAGTTTCACGCAGTGGGCGTGCCACACGTCGTCGCCCAGCCAGCCCAGGTCTTGTGCGTATTGGGCTGGTGTCTTGTTGAATTTCTCCCGGCTGTAGGCGATGTCGTGGTCGTTTTCGGCCAGGTGGGTGTGCAGGCGCACCCCCTGGCCTTTGAAACTGCGTGCCAGCAGGGCACTTTGTTGCATCAATGTGGGGCTGACCGAAAACGGTGAGCAGGGCGCCAGGGCGATTTGCAGCATGGCGCCGTGGCGGGCGTCGTGCCAGGTTTCGATCAATCGCTGGCTGTCTTTCAGAATGGCGTCTTCGCGCTCCACCACGCTGTCGGGCGGCAGGCCCCCGGCGCTTTGCCCCACGCTCATGCTGCCGCGCGTGGCCGTGAAGCGCATGCCGATCGCAGCCGCCGCTTCGATGCTGTCTTCCAGCTGCACGCCATTGGGGTAGATGTAGAGGTGGTCGCTGCTGGTCGTGCAGCCGCTCATCAGCAGCTCGGCCATCGCCACCTGGGTGGACACCCGCACCATTTCGGGGGTCAGCCCGGCCCAGATGGGATACAGCCCGCTCAGCCAGCCGAACAATTCGGCGTTTTGCACCCCGGGTATCGCCCGTGTGAGCGACTGAACCATGTGGTGGTGGGTGTTCACCAGGCCCGGTGTGACCAGGTGGCCGCGCGCGTCGATGCATTCATCGGCTTCGTCTTGCAGCGCTGGCGGCAGGTCTGCGGCAGGGCCTATCCACTCGATGAGGTTGTTCCGGATGAACAGGCTGGCGTCTTTCAGCTCCAGCCCTTTGGCCGGGTCTTCGTGGTTGAAGGTGGCGATGGTTTGGGCGTTGTGGATGAGCAGGGAGGTGGTCATGTGGTGGATTCTGCAGGTTTTGCTGGGCTTCCTTTGATTGGCTTTGTCTTTGCTTTTGTCTTTGTCTTTGCGGGTTGGTTTGCTGGGCGTGTGGTGGTGGCACTCCAAGGCGATTGGCTCTTCTGCAGGGTTCCTCGTTCAAGTGGCGTGCCGGGTCTCGCCCCGGCGGCGACTCACTTTCTTTTGCTTCGCCAAAAGAAAATAAGCAAAGAAAAGGCGAGCCGAAGCCCGGTCCGCTGCGCGGTGCCTTGCGCTGCTCGCATCTGGCGGGGCCGGGCTGAACTCGCCTGCGGCTCAGACAACGCCCGTCCTGATCCGCCAGCCGCTGCGCTGCTCAGCCCGGTCACACGGCTGGAGGCGGAATCGGGATCGAACTGTACCGATGGTATTCAGTGCCTTCAAACCAGAGTGGCGTGGAATCGGGTTTACTGGTCCACCAACGTTGTCCCTGGGAAGTGACCGGCCACGCGGTAGGCCCGGCGGGGGAGGTGCCTTTTGCCGTCATGCACTGGCGAGTAGCGCAGGGCTGGACGGATCAGGGCGACCGTTGTTTGAGCGAAGCGAGTTGAGGTCCACCCCGGCCAGACCGAGCAACGCAGTGTGCCCGCAGCGCAGCGGAGGGACAGCGCATCCGGCTCGCCTTTCTTTTGCTTACGTTTCTTTGGCGAAGCAAAAGAAAGTGAGTCGCCGCCGGGGCGAGACCCGGCACGCCACAATGGCTCAGATGCAACGTGAAAGAACAAAGGCCAGACACGAAATGAACCCTCAGCCCAAGATGGACAATCCAAGAGAACTTCTGCGCGACCTCTTCAACACCGCCGTGCAGCGCGCCCTCCCGCTGCACAACACCGCCGCGAACCTGCCCCCGCCGCCCAAAGGCCGAACCCTGGTGCTGGGTGCCGGCAAAGCGGGTGGCGCCATGGCGCAGGCGGTGGAGGCCCTGTGGCCTGCCGGTGCACCACTCTCGGGCCTGGTGGTCACGCGCTACCACCACACGCCGCCCCGGCCCGAAGGCCTGGCGCAGCGCATCGAGGTGGTGGAGGCGTCTCACCCTGTGCCCGATGCGGCGGGCCTCGCCGCGGCCGAGCGCATTCTGCAACTCACCCAGGGCCTGACGGCCGATGACCTGGTGCTGTGCCTGATTTCTGGGGGCGGGTCTGCCTTGCTCACCTTGCCCTGTGAAGGGCTCACGTTGCCCGACAAGCAGCGCATCAACCGCCAGTTGCTCGAGAGTGGTGCGAACATTCTGGAGATGAACACGGTGCGAAAACACCTGTCAGCCATCAAGGGCGGGCGGCTGGCTGCGGCTTGTTCGCCGGCACGGGTGGTCACGCTCACCATCAGCGACGTGCCGGGCGACGATGTGAGCGTCATTGCCAGTGGTCCCACCGTGGCCGACACGTCGACCTGTGCCGAAGCGCTGGAGATCCTGCGCCGCTATGGCATCGAAGTGCCGCCACCGGTGCAATCCAGACTGGAGAGAGGGGCGCTGGAAACACCCAAACCCAACGACCCCTGTTTCGGTGGACATCAGACCCACCTCATCGCAACCCCCCAGCAAAGCCTCGACGCTGCGGCCGAGGCGGCTCGCGCCCTGGGGCTGAACGTGGTGGTGCTCAGCGACGAAATCGAAGGCGAGTCGCGCGAAGTGGGCAAGGTGCATGCGGCCCTGGCCCGCTCCACGGCTCTGGGGCGCAGCAGCTTTCAGCGGCCTTGTGTGATCCTGAGCGGCGGAGAAACCACCGTGACCGTGCGGCCCCGCGCGGAGGGGCAGGCCCGGGGCCGTGGCGGGCGGGCGGGCGAGTTCTGCATGGGGCTGGCCCAGGCCTTGGGCGACACTGCAGGCATCTGGGCGATCGCTGCCGATACCGACGGCATCGACGGTGTTGAAGACAACGCGGGTGCCATTGTCACGCCCGATACGGTGGCCCGCGGCCACGCGCTGGGGCTCAAACTCAGCGATCACCTGGCCCGCAACGACGCTTACGGCTACTTTGATGCCCTGGGCGATCTGGTGGTGACCGGCCCCACCCACACCAACGTCAACGACTTCCGCGCGGTGCTGGTGCTTTGATGCGCCCGCGCTGGCGGCGACGCCTGTGACCGGGTGGGCCCCGGGCTCTGGATCCCGGTGTCTTCCCCACGCCGCAGGGGCTGGCGGCACCGAGGGGCCCTCTTTCCGGGCCGGGACGGCCAAACTGGGATAATCGAGGGTGCATGTGAGCCTCTCTTGTGGAGGGGCTTCAAGCCGGTCACGGGGGCTGGCCTGAGCCGTCCGGCAAGGTGGCTGGGGCCTGCCCGCTGGCCCGCACGTCGAAAACACGACCATTCTGCTGGTGGTGTGCGGCCGGTCCTCTGGACGGGCCCAGGCACCCCTTTTGATGTCCGAATGTCGTTTTTTGGGGCAATCCCACGGGATTTCCACCGAGTTTTCATTGTTTTACATACAGCCAGGGCTTCCCCGCGAGAGGAAGCCCGAGGGAATCGTTTTTGCGCGGCAGTTTCACAGGTTCTTCTCATCGGTCTGCTTTGGTGCACTTGCTCAGCGAGGGCAGTGGCATTGGCGCGTCTGCGCCCGCCGGACAAGACTTTGCGGAGCGCCTGGGTGCCTGGCTGAGCGTGGCCGACGCGATCACCTTGCGGTCGGCGCTGCAGTCCCAGGGCACCCACAAAAAGCCTGTGGCCGGGAGCCCCGTGCCGCAGAGTCTGGCCGATGAAGTCCAGCGGGTGCGTGCCACGCTGACTCAATCCATCCTGGCGGTGGAGCCGGTCCAGCCCCCGAGGGGTCGGGCCGATCATTCGGCCCAGGGAGCCCTGGCCGCGCCCGCTCTGCCAATCGACCCGGTCGCCGAATTCGCCATGCTGCACCAGCGGTACGTGGAACAACAACGTCGCATGGAAATGAGCGTGGACGCCTTGCGCAGCCATGCCCGTGAGCGGCTCGCAAGCGCTTCTCCCGAGCTGGCCCAGTTGGCCGCCCTGGATGGCGTCATGGAGCAGATGCTCGGCGGGCGCGAGCAGCATCTGTTGTCCACCGTGCCCTCGTTTCTGAAGAAGCGCTTTGAGCAACTGCGCCGTCAGGCGACCAGCGAAGACACTGAGGTGCCGGCCCGGCAGCCCGCCTGGCTGGGCCAGTTGGCCGCCGAGTTTCAGCAGGCCTTGCTGGCCGAACTGGAGCTGCGCCTGCAGCCGGTGATGGGCCTGGCCGAGGCCTTGACAACATGACCTCCCCCCTGCGCCACTTCGTACCTTTCCCCCAGGGGGACGACGCCATTGGGCCGGCAAAGCCGGACCTTCGGCGTCCGCTGGGTTGGGCCATAGCTTGGCCACCCATTTACCCATTTTTCAGAATTGTTAGCCACTGACATGAACCGATCTCTCAACGCTGGCGTGCTCATCGGCACGTTTCTCCTCGGCCTGGCCGCCATCGGCTGGGTGGGTGCGGGGTTTGTGGGCACCAGCCACATTGCCCTGGTCGTGACCTTGGCCATTGCTGCGGCTTACCTCGCTGGTGCGCTGGAGATCCGCCGCTACCGGGGCTTGACCGATGGTCTGGCGACCGCGCTGTCAAGAGTGCCCGAGCCGCTGAGTCAACTGGGCGATTGGCTGGGCAGCGTGCCCCAGCCGCTGCAGCATTCGGTGCGCCAGCGCATTGAGGGTGAACGTGCCGCCTTGCCTGGTTTGTCGCTCACGCCTTACCTGATCGGTTTGCTGGTGATGCTGGGCATGCTGGGCACTTTCCTGGGCATGGTCGTGACCTTCAAGGGCGCGGTGTTTGCGCTGGAAGGGTCGGCCGATCTGGCGGCCATCCGCTCGGCCCTGGCCGCACCCATCAAGGGCCTGGGCTTTGCGTTTGGCACCTCGGTGGCCGGTGTCGCCACCTCGGCCATGCTGGGCCTGATGTCGGCGCTCAGCCGCCGCGAACGCCTAGCCGTGGTGCGCACGCTCGACGCCCGCATCGCCACCGTGTTCCACCCGTTCACGCTGGCCTTCCAGCGCCATGCCTCGTTCACCGCCATGCAGGCACAGGCCAGTGCCTTGCCCGCCGTGGTGGAGCAACTGCAAGCCCTGATGACCCAGATGGAGCAACGCGGCCAGCAGCTCGACACCCAGTTGCAG
>JBFHEQ010000219.1:0-6084 GCA_041584075.1 Hydrogenophaga sp. | reverse complement strand
TGTCTCGGGTGCAGCATTGCGCCTGATCGACAAAAAGGGCATCGAGACTGTGCTCGCCGACCTGCGCGCACGCGGCCAAGCTTAAGGAGAACCGAACATGGCAACCAAAGGCACACGCGAGAAGATCAAGCTGGAATCCACCGCTGGAACCGGCCACTTCTACACAACCACCAAAAACAAAAAGACCACGCCGGACAAGATGCTGATCAAGAAATTTGATCCCAAAGCCCGCAAGCACGTGGACTACAAAGAGATCAAGCTGAAGTAATTCAGCCATCTCCCAACAAAAACCCGCTGAGATCCAGCGGGTTTTTTGTTGCCTGTGCTTTGTCGATGGCCCGAGCGAAAACCACCCACAAAAACAAGGAAGCCGCCCAAAACGAGCTCAAGACATCCGGGGAAAGAGCGGAGAAATCGATCCAGGAACACTTGCCGAGATGCCCAAATCTCCCCGCTCAGGGGAACACGCATCACAGTTACAGGATGGCCCGATGAGCGGGCGCAATGCGCGCACGTGCCATAGCCCAGAACGCCGTCGATCCGGCTACGCCGGTCGACCAGCGTTGCCCCCTTGAGGGGGTGACGCACCGCAGGTGCGGCGCAGGGGTGGGCGAATCTACGCGTGAGCGGAACGCAAACGGATCGAAAACTCGCGCAAGGCAGCGATCCCGCTCTCTTCGGCCCGGTGGCACCAGGCCTGCAAGTCGGCCGCCAGTTGCTCGCGTGTTGAGGTGGTACTGGACCACAAGGCACGCAGCTCTTCACGCATGGTGACCATTTTGTCGAGCACCGGGTGCTCGGCCCGCACTTGAGCCAGCTGGGGCTTCACGTTGGCTGGCACCTTCGATTCATCGCGGTGAAGCCAGCGCCGTGCGGCGGCCATCACGGCCACATCGCCACGTCGCGACTGCAGCGCCTGCATTTCACGCTTGCAGGCCGCACGCATCTCGCGCGCATAACCCGCCATCACTTCGTAGCGGTTGGCAATGATGGCCTCCAGCGTCTTTTCGTCGGCCACGGCGCGCACGTCGCCATAAGCCATCTTGGGTGGTGTCTTCTTGACCGTGGCCAGACCCACCATCTCCATCATGCGGATGTACATCCAGCCAATGTCGAACTCATAAGGCTTGACCGACAGCTTGGCCGAGGTCGGGTAGGTGTGGTGGTTGTTGTGCAACTCCTCGCCGCCGATCAGGATGCCCCAGGGCGAGATGTTGGTGCTGGCGTCGGTCGCTTCAAAGTTGCGGTAGCCCCAGTAATGCGCCGCACCATTGATGATGCCGGCGGCAGTGATCGGAATCCAGGCCATCTGCACAGCCCACACAGACAAGCCGGCCGCGCCAAACAAGGTGACGTTGATGATCAACATCAGGGCAACGCCCTGCCAGGAAAAGCGCGTGTACAGGTTGCGCTCGATCCAGTCGTCGGGCGTGCCATGACCATAGCGGGCCAAGGTTTCGAGGTTCTTCGACTCCTTGCGGTACAACTCGGCGCCGGTGAGCAGCACGGTCTTGATGCCGTGCACATGGGGGCTGTGCGGGTCTTCGGCCTGCTCACATTTCGCATGGTGTTTGCGGTGGATGGCCGCCCACTCCTTGGTCACCTGTCCAGTGGTCAACCACAGCCAGAAACGGAAAAAATGCGAAACGATGGGGTGCAGGTCCAGCGACCGGTGGGCTTGGTGGCGGTGCAGGTAAATGGTGACGCTGGCAATGGTGATGTGGGTGAACACCAGCGTGATGACGATCAACTGCCACCAGTTAGCGCGCGTCAGTCCGTTGGACAGGAAGTCCACCAGCCCAAACCACAGGCCTGACCAAATCCCGAAATCGCTTGCAATCATTGAGTTCCTATTCAACCGCCCCCGTGGGCGCCATGCGTCAACCAGCCGCGCTCGCTCAGAATCAGCGGTCGGGCAACAGACTATTTTAAGTCTTGGAGGGGTATTTCACCAAATCAATGATGACGAAGTCCCGACGGTCAAAAACCCCGAAAACCCGCCCTCACCCCGCCCTTTTCTCCCAGACAGCGGCGAAGAATCCATCGGTCCCGTGCCGGTGTGGCCACAGGCGCAGGCACACCTGGCCGCTCGAGTCAGAAGTCAGCGTTTCTGCTCCGTCGACATGGGCGCCACGCAGCAAGACCTGCGCGTCCAGCGCCTCAAACTCAGGATGGGCCTGAGCGAAGGCCTGGGCAACATTTTCGTTTTCATCCTGCAGCAGGCTGCAAGTCGCATACACCAGTCGACCGCCTGGTTTGAGCAACCGGGCCGCGCTGCTCAGGATGGCTTGCTGGAGCTGTGCCTGGGCCGCCACGGTTTCCGGCGTCTGACGCCATTTGAGATCGGGACTGCGCCGCAAGGTTCCCAGGCCCGAACAGGGGGCATCCACCAGCACGCGGTCGATCTTGCCCGCCAGGCGCTTGACCCGGTCATCGCGCTCGTGGGCGATGGCCACCGGATGCACGTTGGACAAGCCGCTGCGCGCCAGGCGGGGCTTGAGCGCATCCAGCCGGTGCCCCGAAGTGTCAAAGGCGTAGAGGCGGCCGCTGTTGCGCATGGCGGCACCAATGGCCAGGGTCTTGCCACCGGCGCCGGCGCAAAAATCCACCACCATTTCGCCCCGTTTGGCGTCCAGCAGCAGCGCCAGCAGCTGAGAACCCTCGTCCTGGACCTCGACATCGCCCTGAACGAACGACGGAATCTTGGCCAGTGAAGGTTTGCCCTGCAGACGAATCCCCAACGGGGAATAGGGTGTGGGCTCACAAGTCAAACCGGCCTGACGCAGGTCGGCCAGCACGGGATCCCGCTTTTTCTTCAGCAGGTTGACACGCAGGTCCAAGGCGGCAGGCTGGTTGAGGCTGGCGACCAGCGCATCAAATTCGTCACCCAGTTGATCCCTCAGGGCTGCGGCCAGCCATTCGGGCAGGTTGTGGCGGTGGGGCGCCATCAAATCGCTGTCGGACGCTTTCAGGCAATGGTCGAGCCAGGTTTTTTCCTGATCGGTGAGCGCGCTCTTGAGGAAATCGATGTCCCCCGGAAAACCCAGAATGGACAATTTCCGCCATTTGGACCCGCTGCCCGAGCGGGCAAACCATTCAAACTTGAGGCGTTCGCGCAGAGCCGCGTAGACCGTGTCCGACAGCGTGGCCCGCTCTCTGGGGCCCAGCGAGCGGTGTTCGCGGAAATACCGCGAGACCACGGCGTCCGCCGGGTGATCAAACTTGAAAACCTGTTCCATGAGGCTGGCACATTCGTCCAGAAGAGCTTTTGGGTGCATGTGCATATTGTCACCCCCCTGCGCCGCTTCGCTCGCCCTGCAGGCCGCGTCATCGTCACAGCCGATGACCCTTCGTCCCGTCCACGCCTGCGCAGGCAGGCTTGGGGCCGCGGTCCTCAGCCCCCCAGGGGGACGACACCAGTGCCCCGGCAAAGCCGGTTGCACGGTGTCCGCTGGAAAAGACACGCTGACCTGAAGCTGGTCCGGCGCGCGATGCCTTCAACCCAGGATGCCGCGGAACCGGCTTTGCCGGGCCGCCAGCATCGCCCCCTGGGGGGTGACGCCGAAGGCGGCGCGGGGGGAGCGATAATCATGGGTTATGTCCGACATTGCCCAACAGGTCCGCCGCCGGCGCACCTTCGCCATCATTTCCCACCCCGATGCGGGTAAAACCACGCTCACGGAAAAGCTGCTGCTTTTCTCGGGCGCGATCAACATCGCGGGCAGTGTGAAGGCCCGCAAGGCGGCGCGCCACGCCACCTCGGACTGGATGGAAATCGAGAAACAACGGGGTATTTCGGTCGCGTCGTCGGTGATGCAGATGGAATACCGCGACTGCGTGATCAACCTGCTCGACACCCCTGGTCACCAGGACTTCTCGGAAGACACCTACCGCGTGCTGACCGCCGTGGACGCGGCCCTGATGGTGATCGATGCGGGCAATGGCGTGGAGCCGCAAACACGGCGCCTGCTGCAGGTCTGCCGGGCCCGCAACACCCCCATCCTCACCTTCGTCAACAAGATGGACCGCGAGGTGCAGGCCCCGCTGGACCTGATGGACGAGATCGAACGCGAGCTGGGCATGACGGTGGTGCCGTTCACCTGGCCCGTGGGCATGGGCAAGACCTTCCGCGGCGTGTTCGACCGCCGCACCGACCAGATGCGCGTGTTCAGCGCCGGTGAAGACCGCCGAGGCGGTGAGGAAGAGGTGCTCACCGGCCTGGGCAATCCCGAGAGCGTGAAACGCTTTGGCAGCGACTTTGAACAGGCCAAGGAAGAGCTGGAACTGGTGGCGGGCGCCTCCACCGCTTTCGACAAAACCGAATTCCTGGCGGGCCGTCAGACACCCATGCTGTTTGGCTCGGCCGTCAACAACTTTGGCGTGCGCGAGGTGCTGGACGCCCTGGTCGATCTGGCACCACCACCCGGCGACCGGCCGGCCATGCAGCGTGTGGTGCACCCCGATGAGCCCAAGTTCACCGGCGTGGTGTTCAAAATCCAGGCCAACATGGACCCGGCCCACCGCGACCGCATCGCCTTTGTGCGCCTGGCCAGCGGCCACTTCGAACGCGGCATGAAGATCAAGGTGGTGCGCTCGGGCAAAGACCTGCGGCCCAACACCGTGGTGTCCTTCCTGTCCCAGCGCCGGGAACTGCTGGACGAAGCCTTTGCCGGCGACATCATCGGCATTCCCAACCACGGTGTGCTGCAGCTGGGCGACACGCTCACCGAAGGCGAGAACCTGCAGTTCACCGGCCTGCCCTTTTTTGCACCCGAGATCATCCGCAGCGTGGAAGTGGCCGACCCCCTGCGAAGCAAGCAGCTGCGCGCAGGCCTGACCCAGCTGGGCGAAGAAGGCGCGATCCAGGTGTTTCGCCCGGTGGCCGGCTCGGTGTTGCTCCTGGGTGCCGTGGGGCAGTTGCAGTTTGAAGTGGTGGCCCACCGCCTGGAACACGAGTATGGCGTCAAGGCCCGCATCATGGGCAGCCCCTACCAGGTGGCGCGATGGGTCACCTGCGCGCCCGAAGACGGCGGCGAAATCGAACTCAAAAAATTCATCGATGCCAACAGCCACCGGGTGGCCCTGGACGCGGTGGATGCACCCACACTGCTGGTGGACCACGCCGCAACCCTGCGCGCGGTTGAAGCCAACTGGCCCAAGATCAAGTTCCACGCCATGCGCGAACACGCCGGCCTGGTTTTCCACCAAGGCGTCTGAAAGACCCCATGAAGCTGTTTGCCCCCCTGTACGAGCGTGCCATGTCATGGGCGCGCCACCGGCACGCGCCCTGGTACCTGGGCGGCATGAGCTTTGCCGAGTCGTCCTTCTTCCCCATTCCGCCCGACGTGATGCTCATCCCCATGAGCCTGGCCCACCCCGACAAGGCCTGGCGCCTGGCCTGGATCACGACCCTGACGTCGCTGGCGGGTGGCCTGTTCGGTTACGCCATCGGCGCATGGGCGTTTGCATCCATCGAGCCCTGGTTGCAGAGCAGCCATTACTGGCCCGCCTATTCCCAGGCCCTGGCCTGGTTCGAGGAATGGGGCGTGATCGCGGTGCTGATCGCCGGGTTTTCGCCCATCCCCTACAAGGTCTTCACCATCGCAGCCGGGGTGTTGTCCATGGCCTTGCTGCCCTTTGCCGTGGCTTCGTTCTTTGGTCGCGGTGCGCGCTTCTTTCTCGTGGCTGGCCTCATGCGCTGGGGTGGCGCGCGCATGGAAGCCCAGTTGCGGCGCCACATCGACATGATTGGCTGGGCATCGGTGGCCCTGGTGGCGGTGGGCGCAGCCGTTTATTACGCGCTGCGCTGATCGCCATAGCAGGCGTCAGCCAGCGGCCACCAACGCTTCAATGGCCTGGGGATAGATGCGGTGTTCCTGGCTGAGCACGCGGCTGGCCAGCGTTTCGGCCGTGTCGCCCGGCACCACCGGCACCACCGCCTGGGCCAGGATGGCCCCGTGATCCAGCTCGGCCGTGACACGGTGCACCGTGGCGCCGGCAAAGCGGCACCCTGCGTCAATGGCGCGCTGGTGGGTGCGCAACCCGGTGAACGCGGGCAACAAACTGGGGTGGATGTTGACCAGG
>JBFHEQ010000218.1:0-6087 GCA_041584075.1 Hydrogenophaga sp. | reverse complement strand
GGCATGCGCCCACGCACGATGCGTTCCTGGCTGGAGAGGTTGTAGTCGCGAACGCCGCCCTTGGGCGCCTCTTCCTTCTCCAGCTTCTGGCTTTCACCTGTGACACCTTCCAGAAGGGCGTCGATTTCTTCCTGCGACAGCGCGGATTCGGACATGGTGCTGGTCCCGGCGGCTTATTGAACGATGAAGCTGGAGAACAGCACGCCCTGCAGCGGGTTGGGCGGCGCGCGGCGGCGCTTTTTCTTTTTGGTGTTGTCGGCTTCTTCGTGGTCGTCGAGCTCATAGCCCATGGTGGCTGAGACCTCTTCGATGATGTCCTGGCTGAGTCGCTCCTTGCCTTCCGGCTTGAGGATCACTTCGGCGGTTCGCTGTGACACCAGCATCAGGATCCCGTTGCGGATGCTGGGCATGTAGAGCTTGATGGCTTCGCTGGTGGCGGCGTCCTGTACCTGCAGCGTGATGGCCAGCTGGACAAATCGGTTGCCGCCGGGGTCGGCCAGATTGACCACCATGCTGTCCAGTGGCAGGAACGTGGGGGGCGTGCCAGGCTTGGCGACAGCGTGCTCCACCATGGCCTCTTCTTCGCCTCCATCTTCGTGGTCGCTGGTGTTCTTTTTCAGGATGAACAAGGCCCCGCCTGCGCCCGCGAGGGCGAGTACCACCACGCCAAGAATGATGAAGAGCAGTTTTTTGCTCTTCGGCTTGGTTTCGGTTGGGGCAGCGGTGGCAGGGGCGGCGGCAGACATGTGATTCCTCCAGGCAGGCGACCCTTTCGGGGCGGCACACGCGCTGAAAAAGCGGTGTGGTTGGGAGGAATTATTGAGCCCGGGTGGCCTCGTCTTAACGCAGAAAAGAGCTGGAAAAGCCGCGCTTACTGTCGGGACAGCCTGGCGCCGGCGGGGGCTCTTGTGGCGCTTGCATGCAGGCACCACGTGGACGCCGACGGGCCGGCAGCGGCCCGGGGAGGCCGCCTGTCAGTCGGGTGGCGCTTCCCCGGAGAATGGTGTTCAAAAATCGCGCCACGGCCGCGCCGCGCAGGGTGGGCGTTTGGAACACCATCCCTATACAAAAAGGTCCAGCGGCCGGCTTCCGTCGCTGCGCCGCATGGGCGTCTGGGGCAGGCGGGTGTCCTCACCGGTTGCAGCGCCCGATGCCCCCATCCGCCCGGCTGTCGAGGTTGATGGAGGTCGGGGCGTGGACTGACCCTGCCGCTCCTGGCCCTGGCTCTGTGCGCCAACAGAGACGTTTCCCAGCTGGATACCGCCCCGCTCCAGGAGCTCGGACAGGGAGCCACTGGCATTGTTTTGCAGACTCGCCCGTGCATCGGCGTTGTCGGTTCGGAAGTCCACGTTGAGCTGCTCGCCCCGCAGCGCGAGCTGGATGTCGATGGCTTCTTCGCTGCCTTCTCCCACGCGCAGGCTGGCATGCCGCAGCTGATGGGGACTCATCGAAAACGCTTCGGGTACCAGCTCTTCCCCCGGGTTTTCGGGCATCAGCTCAAATTCGTTTTCGCTTGTGTCAAGTTCCGCTCCCTCGGCGCCCAGCGCTTCGGCAAAAGCACCGTTGCCGGAGGGTGGCTGGTCGGCCCCGCCTTGTGGGCTGCCGTGACCCGGGGCGTTCAACCCGACCTGAGAGAGTGAAGTGCCGTCACCCGGGCTGGTCGCCCTGAACCGGTCATCGAGGGTGAGGGTACTGCGCGCGGTGGGCAAACCGGTGTCGGCCGCCATTCGGACCTGTGTCGTATGGCCCATCTGGATCTGGCTGGTGCTGGTGGCTGTGGTGGACGCTGCGGCGCCGGCAGCGTTGTGGGCCAAGGCGGTGGTGCTGCGCCAACTGCTGGATCGAGCCGCAATGGCCGAGACGTCGGAGCGGTTCCCCGTGCTGGCGTGGGAGCGGGACTTGCCCGAGCCCTGGCTGGCGGCTTCCAGGGAGGCCTGAAGTTCCGCGTCGGCCTCGACCGGTTGGTCCAGCAGCGTCATGCCGTTGAGATCGCTGGCATCAGAGCCGGCGGCATCCGCCGCAGCCGGTGCTTTGCCAGCGCTCTGGGTGCCGGTGCCGAGGTCGTCACCGAGGCCTGCATCGGCACCCTTGTCCGGTTTGGGCTGGCCGGTTTGCAGCTGAGGCGCACCAGGCCAGCTCAACAGCGCCGCCAGGGGGTTGAGGCCGGCATCCTCTGCATCGCCGAGACCGGCAAGGTCGTCGTGGCTTGTCGAATCGAGCCCTGAAGACTCGGTTCCGTCGGTGTCGAGTGGCCCGTCAAAGGTGGCACCCAGCAAGCCCAGCAGGCTGGCGAACAGATCGGTGGGCGTCTGGGTGGACTTGTCGGCCCGCTGTGCGTTGCCGGAAGGGCTTTTGGTCGCCCCCGTCTGGCTGCTGCCCGAGGCGTTGCTGGTGTTGCTGGCGGAGGTCGTGCTCATGATCGCAGTCCTTGCTGGGCTTGCACCAGGCTCTGGCGCATGTGGATGGTCAACGCCATTTCGTCGGTGGTCTTCTGCTCCTGGCGCAACGCCTTGAGGTCGAGTGCCTCCTGTTTGCGCTCGGTGTATTTTTTGAGGCCGGCCACGTCGCGCTCGGCCGCGTAGACCTGGCTCCGGCTGCGCTCAACCAGGGCCTCGCGCTGGCTGAGCACGCCGCGCTGGAACTCGATGGCGTGCTCCACTTTTTGCATGAAGTGGCGGTGGTGGTGCAGCAAGGCAGCGTCCACGCCCGCACCGCTGCGCATGACCCAGCGGTCCTCGGCTTCCTTGGCGTAGGCCTTGAGCTGGTCCATCTGTTCCTTGGCCATCAGCCATTCCCGCTGGACCTGGGCCAAAGAAGTCAATGCCTCATCGCGCCGCTTCTCGGCGATGGAAACCACTTTTTGCAGCGTCTTGATGTTGCTCATGCCGGGCTTTCGTCATAGGGGTTGGGCGAGGTCGGGGCCTGGCGCTGCTGAGGGCCCCGACCGGGTTTGTCTTCCTGCAAGGCTTTGGCCATCTGTTTGAGGCTGATGTCCAGGGTCGCAGCCTCGTGCATGTCCTGGAGCAGAAAACGCTGCAGCGCCGGGTACAGCACGATGGACCGGTCGGTCTCCGGGTCGCTGCCGGCGGCATAGGCGCCCAGCTGGATCAGATCGCGGCTCTTCATGTAGCGCGAATAGTTCGCACGGAACTTGCGGGCCAGGTCGAGGTGGTGTTGCGAGGCCACGTTGTGCATGACGCGGGAGGCCGAGGCCTCCACATCGATGGCCGGATAGTGGCCCGATTCGGCCAGCGCGCGGGACAGCACGATATGACCATCCAGGATGGCGCGGGCGGCGTCGGCGATGGGGTCTTGCTGGTCGTCGCCTTCGGAGAGCACGGTATAAAACGCCGTGATCGAACCCACGCCGTTGAGACCGTTGCCGCTGCGCTCCACGAGTTGGGGCAACTTGGCAAAGCAGCTGGGCGGATAGCCTTTGGTGGCGGGCGGCTCGCCGATGGCCAGGGCAATCTCGCGCTGGGCCATGGCGTAGCGGGTGAGTGAGTCCATGAGCAGCAACACATGCAGGCCGTCGTCGCGGAATTTTTCGGCGATGGCGGTGGCGTAGCTGGCGCCCTGCATGCGCACCAGGGGCGGTGCATCGGCCGGCGCAGCCACCACCACCGAGCGCTTGCGCCCGTCGTCACCGAGGATGTCTTCGATGAATTCCTTGACCTCGCGGCCCCGTTCGCCGATCAGGCCCACCACGATCACGTCGGCGCGGGTGTAGCGCGCCATCATGCCCAGCAACACGCTTTTGCCCACGCCGGATCCGGCGAAAAGGCCGATGCGCTGGCCCCGGCCCACGGTGAGCAGGGCGTTGATGGCGCGCACACCGGTGTCCAGCGGTTCGCGCACCGGGTCGCGGTCCATGGCGTTGAGCGGGGAGCGGTCCAGTGGCTCGATGTCCACGTCGACGATGGGGCCCTGGTGGTCCATGGGGTGACCGTGGGAGTCGACCACGCGGCCGAGCAAACCGCGGCCCAGTGGCAGGCGCAACGCACCCCGGTCGCCAGGGGTGGGTGGTTTGTTGACCTGCCGCAGGCGCGGAACTGCGCGGTAGGGTGCCAGCGGGGTCACAACGGCGCCGCTGGACAGGCCGTGGGTGTCGCCCGCCGGCATGAGGTAGGCGCGGTCGTTGGAAAACCCCACCACCTCGGCCAGTACCGGCGATTTCCCGCCATTGCGGATGTGGCACTGCGAACCCACAGGGACGCGCAGGCCCACGGCTTCCAGCACCAGGCCCGCCAGGCGGGTGAGGGTGCCGCTGACTTCAAGCGGGTTGTGGGCTTCGGCGTGCTCCTGCGCGTCTTTCAGGAACTGGTCCCAGGGGCTGGTGGTGTCAGACATCTTCGCCCTCGGTCTGCCAGCTGGCGTCGAGGCCGAGGTTGCCCATGGCCCGCATCCAGCGTTTTTCGATGGTGGCGTCCACCGTGGTGCTGGGCGATTTCACCAGGCATCCGCCGGGTGTGATGGTGGGGTCGGCAATGAATTCCGGGGCATTTTCACCGAGCGTTTCGAGCAGGGCGGCCTGCATGGTGCTGAGGTCGTCCGGGTTCATGTGGATGGCAGCGGGCAAGCCGTCGTCGATCATCATTTCCAGCGCCTCACCGATGACGGCGCGCAGGTGCCGGGTGTTGGTCTTGAGTTCTTGGCGGACCACCTGGCGCGCCAGTTCACAGGCGAGATCCAGCATTTGCCGCGCGATGGCCTGTTCGCTGGAGAGCAGCTGGTCGGTCATGCTGTGCAACAGCTCGCCCATGCGCACCGCAGCTTCGTCCATGGCCTTCTTGACGTCGGCTTCCAGGGCCTTGTGGGTCTCCTGGGCTCCGGCCTCATGGCCCGCAGCGTAGCCCTCGTTGTGGGCCGCTTCCAGCGCCTCCTGCACCGAGCTGTGGTCCATCGGATCGGCTTCGGGCGCCAGGGCCTCCTGGTGTGGAACCTCGGTGTCGTCCATGGCCGAAAACTGCCAGGCCGACACGCCGTCGATTTCCTCGCGGGGCACAAACCGGGAGTGGGCGCTGGACTTAGACAAAGCTCTCATCCTCGCCTCCACCGATCACGATGTTGCCCTCGTCCGACAGGCGACGCACCACTTTCAGGATCTCCTTCTGCTGCGTCTCCACTTCCGACAAACGGATCGGACCACGGGATTCCAGGTCTTCGCGCAGGCCTTCGGCGGCGCGCGTGGACATGTTGGCCAGAATGAGTTCGCGCAGTTCGCTGGAGGCGCCCTTGAGGGAGATCACCAGCGCATCACCCGACACTTCCTTGAGGATCATCTGTACCGACTTGCCGTCCAGCTTGAGCAGGTCTTCAAAGGTGAACATCTTGTCCATGATCTTCTGCGCCAGGTCACCATCGAACTCGCGGATGGTTTCGATCACGGAAGACTCGATCTGGGTGCCCATCATGTTGATGATTTCGGCCGCAGCCTTGATGCCACCCATGGACGTCTTGCGCACCTTGTCGCCACCGGCCAACACCTTGTAGAGCACCTCGTTGAGGTCTTTCAGTGCCGTGGGCTGGATGCCCTCCAGCGTGGCGATTCGCAGCATCACATCGTTGCGCGTGCGCTCGGAGAAGTTTTTGAGCACCGATGCGGTCTGGTCGAACTCCAGGTGCACCAGGATGGCGGCGATGATCTGGGGGTGTTCGTTGCGCAGCAATTCGGCCACCGACAGCGCGTCCATCCACTTCAGGCTCTCGATGCCGGTGACGTCGCCACCTTGCAGGATGCGGTCGATCAGCAGCGAGGCCTTGTCATCGCCCAGGGCGCGCTTGAGCACGGCGCGCACGTAGTTGTCGGTGTCAGAGACCAGCAGACTCTCGGAGGCCGCAGCGCTGGTGAACTTTTCCATCACCTGGCTCACCCGTTCGTTGGACACCGAGCGTGTCTTGGCGATGGTCTCGCCCAGGCGCTGAACTTCCTTGGGGCTGAGGTGCTTGAACACCTCGGCCGCCTCCTCTTCGCCCAGTGACATGAGAAAGATGGCAGCGTCGTGCAGTCCTTGGTCTTCCATGGCGTGGCTTCAGTGTGCTGAGTGGGGTTGTGGCATCTGCTGGTATCAGGTGGCCGCTTCGCCG
>JBFHEQ010000217.1:0-6095 GCA_041584075.1 Hydrogenophaga sp. | reverse complement strand
TAGTCCGCTCCCTGGTTGCGGTAGTGAAAGAGGCTGATGTTCCAGCCGGGGCGCATCAGGCTCAAAAACTTCAACAAGGCGCCTGGCCGCTCAGGGAAGATGAACCGCAGCAGGCGTTCGTCGTGTGACAGCGGGGAGTGCCCACCCACCATGTGGCGGATGTGCTCCTTGGCCAGGTCGTCGTGAGTAAGATCCAGGGTTTTGAACCCCTGCTTGTCCAGGTTTTTCGCGATTTTGGCGGATTCGCCCTTGCCGTGCGTGGTGAGACCCACAAAGACATGGGCCTCGCGGTCATTGTGGATGCGGTAGTTGAACTCGGTGACATTGCGCGGCGTGCCCGGCAGGTCGCCGATCAGCTCGCAGAAATGGCGAAAACTGCCGCGTTCTTCGGGAATGGTGACGGCGAACAAGGCCTCACGCTCTTCGCCCACTTCTGCCCGTTCGGCGACAAAGCGCAGGCGGTCGAAGTTCATGTTGGCCCCGCAAAGGATGGCCGCGTAGGTTTCGCCTCGGGTCTTGTGCTGCGCCACGTACTGCTTCACAGCCGCCACGGCGAGCGCGCCTGAAGGCTCAACAATGCTGCGTGTGTCAACAAAGATGTCCTTGATGGCGGCGCACACGGCGTCCGTGTCCACCACCACATAGTCGTCCACCAGGTCTTTGGCCACGCGAAAGGTCTCTTCGCCCACCAGTTTGACCGCCGTCCCGTCTGCGAACAGGCCCACGTCCGGCAGGGTCACGCGCTCACCGCCCTGCACCGACCGAAGCATGGCATCGGAGTCGTTCATCTGCACGCCAACGACCTTGATGTCTGGTCGCACCGCCTTGATGTAGTTGGCCACGCCCGAGATCAGGCCGCCACCACCGATCGCCACAAAAACGGCGTCCAGCCGGGTTGTGCCCAGGCTCTGGAGCTGGCGCAGGATCTCCATCGCAATCGTGCCCTGGCCTGCGATCACGTCCGGGTCGTCGAAAGGGTGAACGAACGTCAGTCCGTGCTTCTTCTGCAATGCGGCCGCATGTGTGTAGGCGTCGGAGTAGCTTTCGCCGTGCAGGACAACCTCTCCACCCAGGGCACGCACAGCGTCAACCTTGACCTGCGGCGTCGTCGTCGGCATCACGATCACCGCCCGTGTCCCCAGCTTGCGGCCACTCAGAGCCACACCCTGGGCGTGATTCCCCGCAGAGGCACAGATCACCCCCTTTTTCAGTTGGGCGGGTGTGAGGTGTGCCATCTTGTTGTAGGCCCCGCGCAGCTTGAAGCTGAAAACCGGTTGCTGGTCCTCGCGCTTGAGCAGAACCGTGTTGTTCAGCCGGGCGCTGAGGTTTTTTGCCGGCTCCAGGGCTGACTCCACCGCCACGTCGTAGACGCGAGCCGTGAGGATTTTTTTGAGATAGTCGGCTGGCCCCAGGTGGGTTGGGACGGCATTTTCGGCTTTGCGCACCGAAGGGGTAGAAGGTTTTCTGGAGCTGGCGGTCATGGGGTTTCCTTGCCGAGCATCATAGCCAGCACGGGTCCGGACAAAAAAAACCCGGACTGGCAGAACCGGTCCGGGCTTAAATCCACCCGAGGAGGGTAGAGGAGACAACCTTCAATACAATGAGGCCAGTATAGCGTTCACATGCTGCATTGCAACATGCCGAAGCGAAAAAGTGCTCCTTTTTAGGGAGCAAACCTCAGATTTGTTGCGTATTTCACGTTGGGACCCTCAATGGAGTGCACTGTTACCTGGACCGGCGCGACCGGAACCCGCTCGAACATGGGCTTTGTGGCCGAAACCGGCAGCGGTCACGTGCTCGCCATGGACGGTGCGCCCGATGCCGCCAAACCCGAGAACGGCGGGGCCAATCTGGCGGCCCGCCCCATGGAGTTGCTGCTCGCCGGGACAGGCGGCTGCACCGCCTACGATGTGGTGCTGATTCTCAAGCGTGGCCGGCACGATGTGAAGGGTTGTTCTGTGCAAATGACCACCGAGCGGGCCGACACCGATCCCAAGGTCTTCACGCGTATCCACATGCAGTTCACGGTCACAGGCAAGGGCATTCCATCGGCCGCTGTAGAGCGTGCGATCACCATGAGTCACGAAAAGTACTGCTCCGCCAGCATCATGCTGGGCAAAACGGCGGCCATCACCACGGGCTTCGAGGTGGTCGAAGCCTGACCTGCGGGGCAGCTTTGCGTGTGAACAGGCCCTGACCGCCGGGCCGTCTGGCTGCACGGGGCATGGGGCATGGGGGATACGCCGTTCAAATGCGGTGAGCGACAGTGGTCATTACCCGGGCTGCCATGCGCATCAATCCCGAGATCGGTGGAGGCAACGGGGCCGCGCCCGCCCGTTCGGCCTCCCGTGCATGCAGGGCTTCTTCTTCTTTCATTTGCGCCACGATTGCCCTTGACGCGTGGTCTGCGGCGGGCAGGCGGTCCATGTGACCGGCCAGGTGGGCCTCCACCTGTCTTTCGGTTTCCACCACAAAACCGAGGCTCCACCGGGGACCCATGCTTCCAGCGACAAGCCCCAGGCCAAAGGCGCCTGCATACCAGAGCGGATTCAGCAGCGATGGGCGGTCGTCCAGTTCGTCCAGGCGCTGCTGGGTCCAGGCGAGATGGTCCACTTCTTCCTGACCGGCGGCTTCGAGCTGGTGCACCAACTGTTCTTCGTGGCCGCGCATGCGGGCAGCGAGTGCCTGGGAGGTGTACAGCGCCTGGGCGCAAACCTCGCCCACATGGTTGACCCGCATCAAGGCGCCCGACAAGCGGCGGTCGTTTTCGGCCAGATCGACCGTCTCCTGGGGCAATGTGGCACACATTCGGCTGGATCGCGGTGGCACAAAGAGGGTTCTCAAGGCGGCGTCGGCGGCGGTCAAAACAGCATCCATGGACATGGTGCGAATTCCTTCTTCAAGCGTCTTTTCGGAGTCTTTGAGTCTAGATCGAGATGGAGGCGCCCGAAAGCGCTGCACTCTTCCGTGCGTTGACCAGCTCTCGCCAGCTCGTTTTATCCCCACGGGTGAAACCCGCCAGGTGGGCTTTCCGTTGCGGTTGTTTGCAATGTTTTGGGCCGTTTGTCGGCTTTTGAAGCCTTGGACGCGCCGTTGAATGCGCGACCGAGACAGCTGGCTCGAGACCCGGGTTCGCAAAGAGCTTTGTGGTTAGTTTGTATTAATTTGTATTTGAGGGCCCTGTGTGCCCCGCGTCGCTTGTGGCGGCTCCGCAACAGGGGCGTAGGGGAATACCCCCGGGTGCTCCTCGCTGCCGTGGCGGTTGCGGGCGCATTCTGGTGCAATCAAGTCAGCTTCCCAAATGGAGGTTGGTTAGGAGAAACATCCTGACCTCGTTGCTCAACCTTGGAGATACCCTCAATGAAAAAGACCCTGATTGCTTTGGCTGCCGTGGCTGCCACCGGTGCCGCTTTCGCACAATCCTCCGTGACCCTGTACGGCGTGGCCGATGCAGCGATTGTCAAGACGACCGACAAGTCCACTATCCTGAGTACCTCCGGCGGCATGAACAACGGCACCAGCCGTTGGGGCGTTCGCGGCTCTGAGGACCTGGGGGGTGGCCTGAAGGCTGGCTTCAACTTTGAAGATGGTCTCAGCCTGAACGACGGTTCCACGGGCCTCAGCGGCGGTCAGTATTTCTCCCGTGCTGCCTGGATGAACCTGTCTGGTGGTTTCGGTGAGTTGCGTCTGGGCCGTACCCTGAACCCATCGTTCTACGCAGCTGCTGCCTGGGAATTGACCGGCACCGCCAACTACTCCGCTGTTGTGGGTCAGCATGGCGCTGTGCTCGGCGGTATTCGTAACAGCAGCCAGATCGCTTACACCACCCCCAACATGGGTGGCTTCAGCGCGACGCTGGGCTACATCATGAAGGGCAACAACGTGGTTGGCGCAGTGGCTGCTGATCCTGTTGCCGGTACGCCTGCAGTGGCTGGTGTCGAGCGCGCCAAAGTTGATTTCAACGCCATCTACCGCAACGGCCCTGTGGCTGTGGCCCTGGGTTACAACAAGGTGCAGGACGCTGAGAAGAACGTGCACATTGGTGCGAACTACAAGATTGGTCCTGTGGCCATCGCTGGTTCGATCGTCGATCCAGCTGGCGACGCCAAAGGCTTCAGCATCGGTGCCGGCATGCAAACCGGTCCTGTGAACCTGGTGGTCGACGTCGCTCGTGACACCCACTTCAAGGACACCAACGTGCTGGTGGAAGCCAAGTACCCTCTGAGCAAGCGCACTTTTGCCTACGCTGCCTACCTGCGTGATGGCAAAGGCAAGAACGCCGAGAACATCAACAACATCGGCTTGGGCATTCGCCACAACTTCTGATGCAGTGCTGGCTTAGGCCAGTTCTCGCCGTCAAGTCAAAAAACCCCGGCAGGAGTCCCTGTCGGGGTTTTTTTCGTGAGTAGCGCGGTGAAGAGAGGCTCTAAGTATTAGTCCTTGGCCAGCCGGTTGAAATGGGTGTCAGAAAAACACGACAGACTGCCCTATTTGAGTGTCGCTTTTTAGGGAAAACCCTTGTGAAGCAAGCGTCCAGCATTACCATTTCACCTGTGACCTCCACTCACCCCCGGCTTCGAGATTCGTGGTCGGATTGTTCTAAAAAGGAAACCTCATCATGATGAAGAAGACACTGATTGCCTTGGCCGTTCTGGCCGTCTCCGGCGCCGCCATGGCCCAATCCAGCGTGACCCTGTACGGTGTTGCCAACGTGACCGTCGTCAAGGACGCCGACAAGAGCGCTTACATGCGTTCCGGCGGTCTGAGCACCAGCCGTTGGGGTGTCAAGGGTTCGGAAGACCTGGGTGGTGGCTTGAAGGCCAACTTCAACTTCGAACAAGCCGTTGACCTGATGAACGGCTCAGCTTCGGGCTTCACCCGTCAAGCCAACGTCGGTGTGAGCGGTGGTTTCGGTACCGTCAAGCTGGGCAAGACCTGGAACGCCTACGACGACATCGCCGGTGCAACCGACCCCGTGTTCGATTCCCTGTTGTCGACCCTGAACATCGCGCCTTCGTACAACGCCTACAACGGCAACCCCAACAACGGCGTGTACTACTCGACCCCCAGCTTTGGTGGTGTGAGCGGTGCCTTGGCAACGTCCTTCAAGGATGGCGCTGACGACCTGCGCGTGACCTCGTTCAACGTGGCCTACGAAGGCGGCCCTGTGTACGTGGCTCTGGGTCACGAGCAGCAAGCGACCAACGCTGCTGAGACCGCCAAGTTCACCCGCCTGAACGCTTCCTACGATCTCGGCGCTGCCAAGATCCTGGCTGGCTTCGGTGACGTGAAAGACGTGGCTCAAGACATCACCGTCGGCGTGGACGTTCCCCTGGGTGGCGCTCTGACGCTGTCCACCGGCTTCACGCAAGTGCGTCCTGAAGTGGGCGACAACGGCAACAGCTTCGCTGTTGGCGTGAAATACGACCTGTCCAAGCGCACCAGCGTGTACACCGGTTTCCGCAAGGACAACGACGCAGCAAACGCCAGCGAAGCCATGGGTGGTGTTGATTCCCGCTTTGCCTTGGGCCTGCGCCACAACTTCTGATGACCGCGGCCTTCGGGCCGCTGTGATCTGATGCATGAGAAAGCCGTCTGGTTATCCAGGCGGCTTTTTTTCGTTTACAGCGGCGGCCGGCGCCATGTCGTTGTTTTTCCCGGAAAAAGGGTCTCCCATCCGATTCCGCGCTCAATAGCGCGGGGCAATGGCAATGGGCAGGTTGCGCCTGGGTGTCTGGTGTGGGTTGGCGTCCGACGCGTTTTTTGATGCGGAATCCGAGCCGGGTTTGTAGGGTGCTCCATTAACCGTCAAGCCCTCGGCGGAGAGTTTGGCGGCACGTTTCTCACCGATGCCGCTGAGACGCCGGATGAGATCGCTCCAGTCTTTGAAAGGCGATTGTTTGCGTGCCGTCATCATTTTGCTTGCGGTGCTGGGACCAATGCCCTTGATGCTGTGAAGATCGTTTTCGCTGGCGGTGTTGATGTCAACGGCAGCGATCGCGGCGCTGGCCAGCAGTGCTGCGATCGACATGACGGCGTGTTTGATGTTGAACATCTTGGACTGTCTCCCTCTTGAACCCAGTACCGACCGTGCT
>JBFHEQ010000216.1:0-6098 GCA_041584075.1 Hydrogenophaga sp. | reverse complement strand
GCGCTGACCTGGGTGGCCCAGTTCTTCGCGTCGCCCGAGTCCATGCGGCTGTCGGAGATGCCGTCGCCTTCGAGCAGCAGCATGTCGATGTTGAGCGACACGCCAATGTGGCCGGCAAAGGCCATCTCGGCCGCCGTGGCCAGCAAGCCGCCGTCGCTGCGGTCGTGGTAGGCCAGGATCTGGCCTTGCGCACGCAACGCGTTGATGGCATTGACCAGGTTGATCAGGTCTTGCGGATCGTCCAGATCGGGTACACCGTCTTTCACCGGGCAGCCGGGCTGGTTCAGTGTCTGGCCCAGGATGCTGCCGGCCATGCGGTGCTGGCCCTTGCCCAGATCGATCAGGATCAGGGTGGTGTCGTCGATGGTTGTGTTGAGCTGGGGTGTGAACGTGTTGCGCACATCGGCCAGGGTGGCGAACGCAGTCACAATCAGGCTGACCGGCGAGGTCACTTTTTTCTGCTCCGCCGCGCCCGCCCATTGGGTGCGCATGGACAGGCTGTCCTTGCCCACGGGAATCGAAATGCCCAGCGCCGGGCACAGCTCCATGCCCACCGCTTTCACGGTTTCATACAACGCGGCGTCTTCGCCCGGCTCGCCACAAGCGGCCATCCAGTTGGCGCTGAGCTTCACGCGTGAGAGCTCAAACGGGGCCGCCAGCAGGTTGGTGATGGCCTCGGCCACGGCCATGCGGCCGGAAGCGGGTGCGTGCAACGCAGCCAGCGGCGTGCGCTCGCCCATGCTCATGGCTTCACCGGCAAATCCGGAAAAATCGGCCAGGGTCACGGCGCAGTCGGCCACGGGAACCTGCCAGGGGCCGACCATCTGATCGCGGTGGGTCAGGCCACCCACGGTGCGGTCGCCGATGGTGATCAGGAAGCGCTTGGAGGCCACGGTGGGGTGGCTCAAGACGTCGATCACGGCTTTTTGCAGATCGACGCCGGTCAGCTCCATGGGCACAGCTTGGCGTTCCACGGACTTGACATCGCGGTGCATCTTGGGCGGCTTGCCCAAGAGCACATCCATCGGCATGTCCACAGGTGACTCTTGACCTTCGTCGAACACCGTCAAATGGCGCTCTTCGGTCGCCACGCCGACGACAGCAAACGGGCACCGTTCGCGCTCGCAGAAGGCCTTGAACTGCTCCAGGGATTCGGGAGCGATCGCCAACACATAGCGTTCCTGGCTCTCGTTGCACCAGATCTCTTTCGGCGCCAAACCGCTCTCTTCCAGCGGCACGGCGTTCAGATCGAAGCGTGCGCCCCGGCCGGCATCGTTGGTCAGTTCGGGAAAAGCATTGGACAAACCACCCGCGCCCACGTCGTGGATGAACAGCACCGGGTTCTTCGCGCCCTGCGCCCAACAATGGTTGATCACCTCTTGGGCGCGCCGTTCGATCTCGGGGTTGCCGCGCTGCACGGAATCAAAGTCCAGCGAAGCGGCGTTGGTGCCGCTGGCCATGGAGCTGGCCGCCCCGCCACCCATGCCGATCTTCATGCCGGGGCCGCCCAGCTGGATCAGCAGCGAGCCGGCCGGGAAATCGATCTTTTGGGTTTGCTCGGAGTCGATCACGCCCAGGCCGCCCGCGATCATGATGGGCTTGTGGTAGCCGCGCATCACGCCGGTCACCGCCTGTTCGTATTCGCGGAAGTAGCCCAGCAGGTTGGGCCGGCCGAATTCGTTGTTGAACGCGGCGCCGCCCAGCGGGCCTTCGGTCATGATCTGCAGCGGGCTGGCGATGTGTTCGGGCTTGCCGTCGGGCTGGTCGCTCAGGCCGCCCCAGAGTTTGGAGACGGTGAAGCCGGTCAGGCCCGCCTTGGGTTTGGAACCTCGGCCGGTGGCACCCTCGTCGCGGATTTCGCCGCCCGCGCCCGTGGCTGCGCCGGGGAACGGTGAAATCGCGGTGGGGTGGTTGTGGGTTTCCACCTTCATCAGGATGTGGTGGGTGGCCGGCTCGGCGGTGTAGGCGGGCGAGGCTCCTGTGCCCGCGCGGGCCAAGAAGCGCTCGACCTGGCTGCCCTCCATGATGGAGGCGTTGTCGGAGTACGCCACGATGGTGTGTTGCGGCGCAGTCTGGTGCGTGTGGCGAATCATGCCGAACAGGCTTTTCTCCTGCAGCGCGCCATCGATGGTGAACTGGGCGTTGAAGATTTTGTGGCGGCAGTGCTCGCTGTTGGCCTGCGCAAACATCATCAACTCCACATCGGTGGGGTTGCGCTCGAGGGTGGTGAATGCATTGACGAGGTACTCGATCTCGTCTTCGGCCAGCGCCAGGCCCCAGTCTTTGTTGGCCTTTTCCAGCGCCGCCTGGCCGCCGCCCAACACATCCACATGCTCCATGGGGGCCGGGTGCAGTTCGGTGAACAGGGCTTCGGCCTGGCTGCGCTCGGTGGTGACCGCTTCGGTCATGCGGTCGTGCAGCAGATCCGCCACGGTGCGCAGCTGTTCGGCGCTCAACGTGGGTTTGCTCAACAAGCCGGTTTTCAGCGTGACCCGGTATTCCACCAGACGTTCCACACGATGCAACGCCAGGCCACAGTTGTGGGCGATGTCGGTGGCTTTGGAGGCCCAGGGTGACACGGTGCCCAGGCGGGGCATCACCAGCAAGGCCGTCGCGCCGGCCTTCTCAGCGGCCGCATGCGCGTCGGTGCAGGGTTCGCCGTAGGTCATCAACTCGCCCAGGCGGCCGACGAGTTTGGCGTCGGGCTCGGCATCAAAGGAAGCCAGATGGACAAACCGGGCTGAAAGCCCGTTGATTTTGTCGGAAACGCCTTGCAGGCGAGGCAGGAGTTGCAGGACTTTAAAGTCGCTGAGGGCGTTGCCGCCCTCAAGAAAGCGCAGGTGCAGGGTCACGGTGGGTGGCCTAGGACGACCGGGCGCGTGCAGGGCCCGGAGATGGGTGGAAACCCGAAATTTTACCCGCCCCGGGTCGCGCGCCTCTGCGTGAGGTCGACGCTCAGAACGCGTAGCCGACGCTGAACTTGACGACCGGCAAGACCTTGGCGCTGGACACATCCTCTTGGGCCCTACGTTCTTCCGCCGCGATACGCGCGGCGGCCCCAGGCTGGCTCAGCAGGCCATCGTTGCCGGTCAAGGTGATTTTGG
The DNA here is from genome assembly GCA_041584075.1 of Hydrogenophaga sp. Taxonomy (GTDB): domain Bacteria; phylum Pseudomonadota; class Gammaproteobacteria; order Burkholderiales; family Burkholderiaceae_C; genus Hydrogenophaga. Next base: position 2,994 of record JBFHEQ010000216.1, on the reverse strand, counting down.
GGTCCCCAATGGCCACGCCCACATCGAAAGCCAACGTCCAGCCGGGCTTCCCATATTGGCCATGACCCCAGCCGACACCCACGTAGGGCATGGTGGAGGGGTACTTGATGCTCGCGCGCAGCTTGCTGCCGTCGGCCGAAAAGGATTGTCCGTCGATGGTGAACGTACCCCCTTGCTGCTGGGCCTCCAGAGCGGCACTGTCGCCGCCCACCGTGGCACCCAACACCACGCGGAACGCACCCTGGAAGGGACGGATGTCGGCAAAAAGACCACTGCCGCGCAGCTTCAGGTCACCCTTGTAGGTGATGTCGTCGTTGGTGTAGGTGTCAGACACCGTTGCTTGCGCGAGTTCGCCCCTCACCCCGACGACACTGGTGACCGGTACATTGAGGCCCAGCCCCAGTCCCCCGGTACCGATCACGCCATACACACCCAGATTGCCTGGTGCGCCCCCGGAACTCTGGGCCATGGCTGACCCCGTCAATACAGCCAACACGATACCAGCGGCAAGGGTTTTGTTCATTTCAACGTGCTTTCGATCAGGAGAGAGGAATAAGATTCGTCCAGTATAGGTGGCTCATACCTGCTCAAAGGCCGTCACTGGCGGCTGCCGAAGCCTGCAAACCGGACAAGACACCCGCCCGAGGCCCGCCCAGGCAGGGCCGCTGAACACTCTTTTTCAGGTGCGAATGGGGTGAAAACCCGTGCTTCTCCGTCTGATGAGGGGGCAGGTCGGGCCGCAAACCAAGGCCGCATCAAAAACACCCCCGGGCTTTCACCTGCGAGGGGTGTAAATGACTGCAACTGTTGAAAGAGACACCTCTCGCAGAGCGAGACAACACGCCAGCGTCACTCGCGAGATAATCCATACCCATGAGCATCACCTACAAAGACGAAGCCGGTATCGCAGGCATGCGCGAGGCCTGCCGCCTCGCATCCGAAGTCCTGGACTACCTCACGCCCCATATCCAGCCCGGCGTGACCACGCTGGAGATCGACCGCCTGTCTGCCGAATACATGCAGCAACAGGGCACACGCTCCGCGACCATCGGCTACCAGCCCAGCGGTTACCCGCCTTACCCCGGGCACCTCTGCACCTCGGTGAACCAGGTGATTTGCCACGGGATCCCCAATGAAAAAGCCCTCAAGAAGGGCGACATCCTGAACGTCGACGTCACTGTCATCACCAAGGACGGCTGGTTTGGTGACAACAGCCGCATGTTCCTTATCGGCGGCGAGGCGGCTTGCAGCGTTCAGGCCAGGCGCCTGTCACAGGTGACGTTTGAGGCGATGTGGAAGGGCATTGTCATGGTCAAGCCCGGCGTGCGACTGGGCGACATTGGCCACGCCATCCAGACCTACGCCGAAGGCAACGGCTTCACGGTGGTGCGCGAGTTTTGTGGCCACGGCATCGGCCAGCGCTTTCACGAAGAGCCGCAAGTGCTGCACTATGGCCGACCCGGCACGCTGGAGGAGCTCAAAGTGGGCATGACCTTCACCATCGAGCCCATGATCAACGCGGGCAAGCGCGACATCAAGGAAATGGGCGATGGCTGGACCATCGTGACCAAAGACCGCTCGCTGTCGGCCCAGTGGGAGCACACCGTGCTGGTCACGCCCACCGGTTACGAAGTGCTGACGCTGTCAGCCGGTAGCCCGCCGGTGCCCGAGTTTGTGTCTGCCCTGACCGCAACGGCCGGGGTTTGACACCTTGACCCGCGCAGAACTGCCCACCCTTCCTGATGGCATCGGCGCCCTGCGCCAGCACTACCGCGCTGAAAAAAAGCGCCTGATGGACCGCCTCAGCGTTGAGGCCACATCGACCCGGGGCGTGCGCACCGCGCTGGCCAAACTGGCCCGCCTCACCGACCAGACGTTGCGCGAATTGTGGCAACGCGCAGGCTTCAAGGCCACATACTCGTTGCTCGCGGTGGGCGGCTATGGTCGGGGAGAGCTCTTTCCGTACTCGGATGTGGACGTCCTGGTGCTGATGCCCGACGGCATGAAGCCCGAGCACGATGAACCGCTCAAGGCCCGACTGGAAACCTTCATCGGCTGGTGTTGGGACGTGGGCCTGGAGATTGGCTCCAGCGTGCGCACCACGGCGGAATGTCTGGCCGAGGCGTCCAAAGATGTCACAGTGCAAACCTCGCTGCTCGAAGCGCGGTTGATCCGCGGCAACAAGCCCTTGTTCAACCACCTGGTGCACGCGCTGACCGCGGCAATGGATCCCAAGGCCTTTTTTGTGGCCAAGACGCTGGAGATGCGCCAGCGCCACAACAAGTTTGAAAACACGCCCTACTCGCTGGAGCCCAATTGCAAGGAGTCTCCAGGGGGGCTCCGCGATCTGCAGATCATCTTGTGGGTCGCCAAGGCCGCCGGCCTGGGCAACAGCTGGGATGATCTCGCCCGCAAAGGCCTGGCCACGCCGCTGGAGGCGCGCCAGATCAAGGCCAACGAAGCCTTGTTGAGCCAGATCCGTGCACGCCTGCATTTGCTTGCCGGGCGACGCGAAGACCGCCTGGTGTTCGATTTGCAGACGGCTGTGGCCGAGTCCTTTGGCTTCAAGGCGCATACGCCACCGATGGTCGTGCCCACAGGCGACGGCCCCAACCATGCCCCCACGCCCGCCACGGCCAAAGGGGTGCGCCGGGCGAGCGAAGTGTTGATGAAGCGTTATTACTGGGCGGCCAAGGCCGTGACCCAGTTGAACCAGATTCTGCTGCTCAACATCGAAGAATGGCTGGCCAATGACGAGATCGGCGTGGACCGGCGACGCCCGATCAATGACCGGTTTTTCGACAAAGGCGGCATGCTGGAAGTCGCTCACGACGATTTGTATGTACAGCAGCCCCATGCCATCCTGGAAACCTTCCTGATCTACCAGACCACCCTGGGCATCAAGGGGTTGTCGGCGCGCACGCTGCGGGCCTTGTTCAATGCGCGGCCAGTGATGAACGCGGCTTTTCGGGCGGATCCGGCCAACCGTGCGAT
>JBFHEQ010000215.1:0-6104 GCA_041584075.1 Hydrogenophaga sp. | reverse complement strand
GGTACAGGCTTGGTTGGCGGCCCGGTTGACGTGCCGGATTTCGCTATGCGATCGGATCATTTTCCCTGGTGGGGCAAGCCGGGACTTGAATGGCCGTCGACAATGGAAGGCGTACAAGCCAAGCTGCTTGACGAGCAAGACAAGGAATGCACGCAGCCAGGCCAGGTGGGCGAGTTGGTCTATCGAGGGCCCAACGTGTTTGCCGGCTACTACCGGCGGCCAGACCTCGCACCGAATTCGTTCACGGCCGACGGTTTCTTTCGCACCGGTGATTTTTTCATCGTGCGCGATGACCGCCACATCGGTTTTTTCGACCGCAAGAAGGACATCATCATTCGTGGCGGTTTCAATATCAGCGCCGCAGAGGTCGAGAACCTGGTGCTGACCCATTCCGGCGTGCAGGAGGTGGCGGCGGTGGCGGTGCCCGACGACATCATGGGCGAGAAGACCTGCATCTACGTCGTGCCCAAGGACAAGGCGCAGCCGCCGACGCTGGAGGATATTGTTGGCCACTTGAAACAAATTGGCGTGGCGGTCTACAAGTTGCCCGAGCACATCGAGTACCTTGACACCATCCCGCGCAACCCGGTGGGAAAAATCTTGAAGGCGCAGTTGCGACAACGTGTGCGTTCAGCGGCCGCCTGAACCAACCCCAATTTCTGAACCCTGCTATGGCAAATATCAAATCTGCCCCCTCGACACATACGCTTCGGGGTAAAACCGCGATCATCGGCTCAGGCATTTCGGCCGTCGGTCGGGTGCCGGGCAAGAGCGCGCTCGCACTGGCCGCCGACGCCGCAGGCAAGGCGCTGGCCGACGCTGGCATCGGCAAGCACCAGATCGATGGTGTTCTCTCAAGCTCCGCCTTTGCCTCTCCGTTCCACCGCTTCAGCGTGGCCTTCAGCGAGTACCTGGGCATCCAGCCCACGTTTTCGAACACGCTGCAGGTCTCGGGCGCCACGGCGGCGACGATGTTCAACATCGCCGCCGCCGCCATTGCCGGTGGCCTGGCCGAGACCATTCTGGTGGTGGGCGGCGACAGCCTGCTGACCGGCCTGTCGCCCGACCTGGCCCTGCGCTCGATGACCGAAAGCCGGGACCAGCAGTATGAGATGCCCTTCGGCATCCCGGTGGCCAACACCTTCGCCATGACCGCGCACCGGCACATGAAAGAGTTCGGCACCACGGCCGAGCAGTTCGCCCAGGTGGCGGTGATCCACCGCGAGCATGCGCAGCGCACACCGGGCGCGCAGATGACCGCGCCACTCACGGTCGACGATGTGCTGAACTCCGGCCTGGTGACCACTCCCTATCACAAGCTCGACTGCTCGCTCATCTCCGATGGGGCGGCGGCCTTCGTCGTCACCTCGGCCGAGCGCGCCAGGGCACAAGGCATTGTCAAGCCCATCTACATCCTGGGCGGCGGCGAATGCTATACGCACGAGCATATTTTCTTGATGCCCTCGCTGACCACCACCGGCGCGGTGCAGTCGAGTATCAGGGCCTACGCCATGGCCGGCTGCGGGCCGAAGGACATTGACGTGGCCGGGGTTTATGACTGCTTCACCGGCACGGTGATCATGATGCTGGAGGACCTCGGATTTTGTTCCAAAGGCGAGGGCGGCCCGTTCGTTGAAGCGGGGCAGATCACATACGGCGGCGCCATCCCCTGCAACACCCATGGCGGCCTGCTGTCGTTCGCGCACTCGGGCATGCCGGGCTCTCTGTTTCATTTCTACGAGGTCGTCAACCAGCTGCGCGGAAGCTGCGGTGAACGCCAGGTCGCGGGCGCTGAACTCGGCCTGGTGCACAGCCTGGGCGCGGGCTTTGCGACCAACGCCACCACCATCCTGGGAACGGAGGTCACGCTTTGATCAACCCGAAAGACGCCCACCTCAAGCCGCAGCCCATGCCGGATGCGGATTCGGAAGTTTATTGGCGCGGCATTCAGGAAGGCAAGTTGCTGCTGCAGCACTGTCCTGGGTGCGGCCACGTGCAGCTCTACCAGCAGATGATCTGTCGTGAGTGCGGCAGCGAGCGCCTTGAGCATCGTCCCGCCAGCGGTCGCGCCAAGGTGCATTCGTTCAGCGTGGTGCACCGGGCGCCTGGACCGGCCTTCAAACAGGACACGCCCTATGCCGTGCTGCTGGTCGAACTCGAAGAAGGTCCGCGGATGATCAGCGCCTTCGTCGGTCCAGACCCTTCGGCGGTCACCTTCGATATGGCCGTTGAGCTGATGTGCGAACCTGACAGCGTAGGCGGCGTGGCGCTGCCGCGATTTCGGGCGACCTGACTTTAGGTATGAATGAGCACCTTCAAGCGTCCACCGAGGGATGGTGTTCAAAACTCCGCGTAGCCCCTGATGGTGTGAACGTGGGCGCGGCAGAGCAATTGCATCATGAAGAAACAAGCTAATCTGGGACTGAACTTGAGCACGAGGCGCACGCGCAAGGCGGTGTTCCTGGACGAGATGGAGCTGGTGGTGCCGTGGCGCGAGCTCGTTGGGCTGATTGCACAGGCCTCGCCGGTGGCCACCACCGGGCGTCCACCGTTTGCGCACGAGACCATGCTGCGCATTCATTTCCTCCATGCATAGACCCGGCGCCTATTGCAAGCCATTTTTGGTGAATTTCAACGGTCTGCACACATGTATACGGCTTGCTGATGGGAAGCCACCAATGCATGCCCGCATGCCTTGATGAGATCCGCGCGTTCCGTCTTTAGCAACAGTTCGGCTTGAGTATAAAGCCGACAGAAGGTACAGGCTCTCGGAACGCTGGTCTAACCAGTTGTGTCATCACGTTCAAAAGGCTTCGCAAACCAGTGTGGGTGTTCTCCCTTTTTTGGTGTTTTGGAATTCAGTTGCGACTACATCGCTACCATCGCAGGCCAGTATTTGGTCTCGTGACTCAACATCGCCTTAATGACCCGAGCGTTCTTGTTGGCCAACGCCACCGTTGCACGGTTGTATCCGTGCCGGGCAATCAATTCCTGCAGCCAGCGACTTCGCGCATCAGGTTTGCATGCAACATGGATCAATACTGATCGTGCCCCGTGAATAAGCAATGTTCGCAGGTAACTGTCACCGCGTTTGCTGATACCGAGCAGACGGTTCTTTCCGCCTGATGAGTGTTGGCGTGGAACCAATCCGATCCACGCGGCGAGATGCCGACCATTTTTGAACGCTTTGGCGTCTCCCACAGCGGCAACGATTGCCGTTGCTGTGATGGCGAAGTCCTGTGCGCGGATGGCCGGCAATTCGGCGGCACGCAGCATGGCCGAGACCAGGGTGTCGCCCACGACGCCCGCCGGCGCCTGGTGCCGCTCCGGGTCGTACAGCACAAAGGTGGAACCGTCTTCCAGGGTGCCCCGCATGAGCGGCTCCAGGGGCAGGCGTTGCAGGTAGGCGGCCAGTGTCGGGGCGCCGCTCCAGCCGTCCGCCAGGGGCGCGAGCGCCTTTCTGAGCTCGGTGCCCAGGGTCGAAAAGTGCAGGGGGCGCTGAGCGGCCGCCATCCATTGGCGAATCAGGCGCACGGCAGCGTCATCGAGCGGCTCACCCGACGGGGTTGCGGCTGCTTGCTGTGCCCCTGCGGCGCTGGCTGGTGTGGTCGCGCCTTCGGGTGTGGTGAGCAACAGTGGAGGTGGGGATGCGTTGGCGGGTCTTGCGCTGGCTTTGTCTCTGCGAACCTGGTCAAAGGCCAGATCGTCTTTGAAGTCAAAAACCACGCCGGCTGGGGACAGTTGACGCAGCAAAGCACCAAAGGAGCCGGCGCCGGCCCACTGGGCGTCTTTGAGTCCCGGGAGTTCACGCTGCAGCAGTTGGGCCAGCCTGGGCAAGGCGAGCGGATCGGCTGCTTCCAGCACCAGGCGCCGTATCGATGCTTCGGCTTTTTTCCGGAGCTCGCCCAGGCGTGGGGCTTGCGTGCCGGCATCGAACCCCTGATCGGTCTCCAGCTCGGGCTCTTCTTCGACCAGTTGCAGGGCTTCCCGCAGGAAGGTCGGGATGTCGATCACGGCGTCGGCCGCGGCCTTGTAGGACTCGGACATGGCGCCGGCCGCAAAAATGATGGTGCGCCGATCGTGTCGGCGAAAGCGGCGCAGCAAGGGGGAGAAGTCCGCGTCGGCGGAGAACACCACGAACTCGTCGAAGTGGGTTGCATCCTGCAGGGCATCGATGGTGTCGAGCACCAGGTGGATGTCGGTGCTGGTTTTTCCGGAGGCGGTGGTCGGGGGGCAATCGACGATTTCAAAACCAGCCTCGTGAAAAGGGCGGCGGAACTGGTTGAACATGACCGGGTTCAGGTAGCAGCGGCGCACCAGCACCCGGCGGTTCACCGGTGTGTCGGCATCGGCGCCCGGAACGGGCAGGTTGTCGGTTAACCACCTGAGCCACTTGGCCGGTTGGCGGGCCAGCCGGTCGGCCCCCTGGGTGCTGATGCGTCGCAGGCCCGAATAGACGTTTTCGAAATCCACGAACAAGGCTGTTTTCACGAAGGCTCCCCGAGATGGAATTGTTGGATGGTGCGATAGGCCATCGGGGAGCTTATCCGAACCCATTGGGCCGTTTTGGCGGCTGTGTTGTTGCGCGTGGTTTCGGCAGAGAAAGCTGTTTCGATTGCATGTTGGCGTCCCGGCGTCCCGGCGTCCCGGCGTCCCGGCGTCCCGCCGTCGGGCTCTGCGGGCTGTGCCCCGCGCCTCTTTGAGCCGCGGCCATGCGGCTGCGATCCCTGACGCCTTCGGCCGTCGGTGGGCCCCCGGCCTGCGCGCTGCGCTTGCCTGTTTTGTGCGGGCATGGGTGGTGGGGCTGGCTTGCTGTTCCCTTCATCCTGTCACACCGTTCTCGCCGTCAAGGTCTGCGCGCCCTGTGGGCGCTGGCGGCCTGGCGGCCGTCTTCGAACCTGTGACCGCTGCGCTGCGGCGTGCCGGTTCCGGTCTCGGGCCATCCCGCCCGATCACTGGAGCTCGTCATGCAGCACGATCTGTTTTCTTCCCTCGATTCTTTTCAGACTCTCTCGGTTGCCGCTTCTGCGTTGTTGGTGCGCGATGTCGCGGGCGGGTACCGTGCGGCCGAGGCCGACGAGGTGCTGTTGGCGGCGCAGCAACTGCTGGCCGCGCAGGTGAGGGGCAGCGACGTGATGTCTTCGCCTGCGGTGGTGAAAGACTTCCTCCGGGCGCGCCTCGGGACTTTGCCGCACGAGGTGTTTGCCGTCGTGCACCTGGATGCGCAAAACCGGGTGCTCGATTACGTGGAGATGTTCCGCGGCACGGTGAGCCAGACATCGGTTTACCCACGCGAGGTGGTGCGCGATGCCTTGCTGCGCAACAGCAGCGCTCTGGTACTGGTGCACAACCATCCTTCGGGGGTGGCCGATCCGTCGAAGGCGGACGAGTTTTTGACGCAGACGCTCAAGGCTGCGGCGGCGCTCATCGATGTGCGGGTGCTGGACCACTTCATCGTGGCGGGCAACTTCGTTCAATCGATGGCCGAAAAGGGCCTCGTTTGACCCATGGGCCTTCGAGCCCATTTTTGTTTTGTGTTCAACAGCGCGCTGTGCGCGGGCACAGGGGAGGGCATAGCATGGCCGGTTTCACCGGCCGCACTGCAACAGCGGCCCTTTCCCGTGCCCGGGGTTCGCGGGCGTGGTTTCCTTCCCGCGGTGCGGGAACGAGCCCGCTGGACGAACTGACGGTCGGCCCGTTCCCGCCGCTGCGCTCTGGTCGCGTGCCACCCGCCAGACCGTCCCCCCGGTCACCCGCCACACCCGGTGCCGGGCCGCAGCAGGAAGTCCACAAGCCCTTGGGACCTCTGGAGAAGGAAGTGATCGCAGCGGCTCGAACGCCGCGCCAGTCGCGGCCCTTCGGTCCGCTTGGTGGCACGGCGTCCGCTTCAGCCGCCGCTGCTCAAGTGATGCGGTTGCCTGCGCGTTGCTGCAGCGCCCGAAGAGGTAGGGGCAGCGCCTGCGCCCATTGGCCCACCGTCATCCCCCCACGGCGCCCCCATCCCCAGGTGAGGGGGACTTGTGGGGGGATCTTTCAGCGGTGGGCCAGGTGACGGGCTCACTGCTTCGGTTGCGTTGGATTCCCCCATCCCCCACCCCTTCCCC
>JBFHEQ010000214.1:0-6159 GCA_041584075.1 Hydrogenophaga sp. | reverse complement strand
CTCAGGCCAGGGCGGGCAGCGCACTTTTCGCCGCCCGTTCGTGCTGGCGTGGCTGCAAACGCACCAGCACCCGACACACGGTCTCGGGCACGGCATCCACCAGCGTTGCCATGTCGCGCAGGATCGGGGTCGCGACGGCGGCGCCCTGGCGTGCGCCGCCCATGGCCAGCCGGGTCAGGTTCAGCAGGTGGCGGATACGCCGCTCCACCGACCCCGACCGCAGGGCCATCAGGTGCATGCTCCAGCGCTGCTGCTGCGCGACCAGCCGCCCAAGCAGGCTCTCGCGGCTCAGCCGATCGGCTTGGGGCACGGTGCGCAAACGGCTGGGCAAGAGGGCCGTGACCTGGGTGCCTTCGTCGAGCCCGCAGGCGCGGGGCAGGTTCAGCCAGTCGCCGGGCAAGGCGAGGTGCCATGTGGCTTCACCCGACGCTTGCGCAACCTCGACCAGCAACATGCCGTGCTCGACTTGCCACAGGGGCGCCTCGGTGTCGATCGGCTTTGACAAGGCCTGGCCGCGCGCCAGCGTGAGACGGTCGGCGGTGGGTGTTGGGTTCATCGTGTGGTGCTCCAGAAACCGGGTTGCAGTGATCTGGGACCGATGCTGCGCCAAGGCAGCTGTACCGTTTCTGAAGCGCGCGTTCATCTGCGATTCAGAAAGCCTGATGGAGAATGACGACATGCCCTTCTCACCTGCCCGCTTTGCGCGCCCGCTGTGCGCGACAACCATGGCTTTGCTGTTGGCGCTGCTGATCAGCCTCGGCACGGCCCACGCGAGCGACGACGATGACCACGAGCGCGCACACCGCGCCGTGCAGGCCGGTGAGGTGATGCCGCTGGAGCAGGTGCTGACACGCATCGCCAAAGACCATCCTGGGCAGGTGCTCAAGATCGAGTTGGAGCGCGAAGACGGCTTGTGGACTTACGAAGTCAAGCTGTTGCGGGCCGATGGGCAACTGGTCAAACTGTTGTTCGATGCGCGCACGGCCGAGGTGTTGCGCACACGCCGCCACCGCTGAACGTTGACGCCATGCGCATCCTGCTGGTTGAAGACGAACCCACCTTGCGCACGCAGCTGCGCCAGGGCCTGCAAGAGGCCGGCTACGCCGTGGACGAAGCCGACAACGGCCGCGACGCGCATTTCCTGGGCGACACCGAAGCCTTTGACGCGGTGGTGCTCGATCTGGGCCTGCCGGTGCTGGACGGCTTGTCGGTGCTCAAGCGCTGGCGCGATGCGGGCCGCACGATGCCGGTGCTGATCCTGACCGCCCGCGACAACTGGAGCGAAAAGGTCGCAGGCATCGATGCCGGCGCCGACGACTACCTCACCAAACCGTTCCACATGGAAGAGCTGCTGGCACGCCTGCGCGCGCTGATCCGGCGCGCCAACGGCCAGGCCTCGCCGGTGCTGCAATGCGGCGCCGTGGCGCTGGACACCCGCAGCGGGCGCGTCACCGTGGCCGGCTCGCCCATCGCACTCACCAGCCACGAGTACAAGGTACTGGCTTACCTCATGCACCGCCCGGGCAGCGTGGTCTCGCGCACCGAACTCACCGAACACATCTACGCGCAAGACTTCGACCGCGACTCCAACACCATAGAAGTCTTCGTCGGCCGCCTGCGCAAGAAGCTGCCGCCCGAGTTGATCGAGACCGTGCGGGGCATGGGGTACCGGCTGAACGCCCCAAAATGAACACCCCTATGAACGCACCCGCATGAAACCGCCCACCGAAGCGCCATCTGCCCCCGGTGTGCGCCATTGGGTCCATTCCCTGCGGTTTCGCCTGCTCGCGGCCACCTTGGTGGCCCTGGCTTTGGCGCTGACGCTCTCCGGCTGGTTTCTCGGCAGCCTGTTCAAAGACCACGTGATGCGCCAGTTCGAAGTGGCGCTGACCCGGCAGCTCGACCAGATCACGGCGCAGCTCGATTTTGATGACCAGGGCCGTCCGGCCATCGACCCGCAGGCGCTGTCAGACCCCCGGTGGCAAACGCCCTTTTCCGGCCTCTACTGGCAACTCGACCAGATCAGCCAGAACCAGCAGACACGCGCTGGCGTGTTGCGCTCACGCTCGCTGTGGGACACACAGTTGTCGCTCGCTGCCGATCCGTTGGCAGATGGTGCCGTGCATGTGCACCACGGCACCGGCCCGCAGGGCGCCACGGTCATGCTGATCGAGCGCACCGTGCGCAGCGCCGACAGCCCCGATGCGCGCTGGCGGCTGGTGGTGGCGGCTGATTCCCGGGAAACGCTCGCCGCCATCCAGGGCTTCAACCTCACGCTGACCCTGGCCCTCGCTGCGCTGGCCGCCTTGCTGGCGTTGGCCGCATGGGCCCAGGTGGTCATTGGCCTCGCACCCTTGCGCAGCATGCAGACCGCGTTGCAAGCTGTGCGGGATGGCAGGCACCCGCGCCTGCAAGGCCGGTTTCCACTCGAAATGCAGCCCCTGATCGACGACTTCAATGGCGTGCTGGACCGCAATGCCGACGTGGTCGCCCGAGCGCGAACCCAGGCCGGCAACCTGGCCCATGCGCTCAAGACACCGCTCGCCGTGCTGGCCCAGGCCGCCGAACAACAGGTGGCACAACCCACCTCCCCGCCTTCGCCCGAGCTGCCCGCCCTGGTGCTCGACCAGGTTGGCATCGCCCGACGCCACATCGACTGGCATCTGGCCCGAGCGCGCGTGGCAGCTTCTACCCGCTTGCCAGGCCTGCGAACGCCATTGGCGCCGGTGCTGGACGGTCTGCTGCGGGTGATGCAGCGTGTGCATGCGGCGCAGGACCTGCGCTTCACCACCGATGACACACCCGCCGACTGGGCTTTTGCCGGCGAGGAGCAAGACCTGCAGGAGATGCTCGGCAACCTGCTGGAGAACGCCGCGTTATGGGCGCATCACCGAGTGCACGTGGGCACCGGGCGCGCCGGCGACCAGCTGCACATCCGGATCGAAGATGACGGACCGGGCATTGACCAGGCCCATCGCAACACCGCCCTGTCGCGGGGTGGGCGGCTCGATGAACGCGCGCCCGGCAGCGGACTGGGGCTGGCCATCGTGGCCGATCTGGTCGAGCTGTACCACGGCTCGATCTCGCTGGACACCAGCCCCTTGGGCGGCTTGCTGGTGCGGGTCAGCCTGCCCGCCGCCGCAGCAGCAGCGGCAGCAACAACAGCACCGTCGGCTTGACCCGCATCACGACTCGCAAGGCTTGAAGGCGTCGAGCGTTGGCTCGTACACCTGCGTCTTCACGTCCATCAAACCCAGCACAGTGTGGAACAGGTTGTCGTGTGAAAGCGGCTCGCCGGCGCGCCGCTGCATGCACGCATCCGACACCCCCACGCGGGTCTGCAGGCCTGGCGACAGCCAGCTCACCATGGGCACGTGGGTCTGCTGGCTGGGCGCCAGCGCGTAGGGCAGGCCATGGAGATACAAGCCGCTTTCCCCCAGCGACTCGCCGTGGTCCGACACGTAGATCACCCCCGTGTCGTAGCGGCCCTCGCGCTCATGGAAGTAGGACCAGCGCAACACGTGATGCAGGAAGTCATCGGTGCGGGCAATGGTGTTGTCGTAGGCATTGACCAGCTCATCGGGCGCGCAATCCGCCAGCGTGGCGCTGGTGCACTCGGGCAGAAACGGCGTGACCTCGTGGGGTCGGCGCTTGGCATAGGCGGGGCCATGGCTTCCGATCTGGTGCATCACCAACACCACGCCTTTGGCGCGGCGCACGGGATCGAGCGCAGCGATGCGGGCGTCCAGGTCCTGCAACATGACCACATCGGCGCACTCGCCGTCGGCACAGAATCGCGGCAGCGGCGAGTGGCGTGTGTCCACGTTGGGCACACGGTCGCACACGCCCTTGCAGCCCGACTGGTTGTCCAGCCAGAGCACCGCCAGCCCGGCGCGTTGCAAGACATCCAGCAAGTTCTCTTCCCCGGGCGGCCGGTCTCCGCCCTGAGCGCGCGTGAGCGGGGAAAACATGCAAGGCACAGACACCTGGGTGTTCGTGCCGCACGACCGCACATCGCTGTAATTCACCAGGCCGCCCTTGGCCTGCCACTGGAGCAGCTTGGGCGTGGTGGGGCGCGGGTAGCCGTTGAGTTGCCAGTTCTCTGCCCGCGCGGTCTCCCCGACCACCAGCACCAGCAAAGGCACGCGGACTTGCGCCGTGTAGCTCGCCCCCAGGCGGGCGTCCTCACCCACAGGTCGAAGGGTCCGAACCTGGTGCGGCAATTGCTCTGCCGCCAGCAAGCTCATCCCGTACACGCTGTTGAGCGGGTTGATCATGAAGCGCAAATCCTTGTGGTTGCGCATCAACGACGAGAGCTCCTGATAACCCGAGAGTGCGGCCACCACCACCAGGCCCAGGCCCAACAGCGCGCCCGCCATGTTCAACCCCAAACGCTTGAGCGCGGGCAACCCGCTCACCGGATCGCGCCAGACCCACCACAGGGCCGGTCCTGCGATCAGGCACACGCACACCACCAGCTGCCAGGTCATCAGGTCGCGCACCTCGTTGGCATCCGTGTGCAGCGCATTGGTCAGCATGGTCGAATCGATCACCACCCGGTACTGCCACATGAAGTAGGTGTTGAAGGCCGCCATCAACACCAGCACCGAGGCCAGCGGCCGGTACATGCGCGGCCAATGCACCACAAACAACAACGCCACGGTGCCGCCCATCGTCATCAGGCCCAGCACACACACCATCACCCAGCGCTGCGCCATGGGCTGGTCCAAAGACATCAGGCGTTGCCAGAGAGGCAAGTTGCCCACCGTGGCCAACCACAAGGACAGCACCCACACCGAGCCCAGCGCAGGCAGTGTGCAAGGCTTGATCAGGGAGGGGGCAGCGGGGCGGGTGGCGATTGAAACGGAAGCAGACATACACAACGATCGAAGGCCAGCACATCCTGGCTTCGCGACCTTAATTCTCTCAAGTTATCTGTTCCTTAAGCCTGCACCAGCACCCCGTGCCCCTGCGCGTCAAACCAGCCAGCGCAGCGTGAAGCGGGTCGTCATGGGGGCCACCCCTTGATCGCGCACGAGGGTTGCCCCCATTTCTTCGGCCATGCGCTCCACCATGCGCAAGCCCAGACCCATACCGCCCCGGTCCGCGGCGGTATGGGCAGCCGGTCGCTGCTGGCCATCATCCGACACCGACACGCTGACTTCGTTCCCCTTCACTTCAATGTCCACACCCACCTGGGTCTGGGGCGGTGTGTGCTGCAAGGCGTTGTCGATGAGGTTGCGCAAAGCGAGCTCCAGCAACAAGGGCGGCACAGCGAGCTTCACCGGCGTGTCCGGTTGCGAGAAGGACAGGTCGTGGTCGGTTTCATGCGCTTTCTGGGCATGGTCGGCCACGAGCTGCAGGGCCACCTCACCCACGTCCACAGGCGCCACCGTGCGCTCCGCCCGCTGGGCCCGCGCCAGGTCCAGCAGCTGGGCCAGAATGCGCCCGGCCCGCAAAGATTCCTGCTCCAGTTGGGCCAGCCGCTCGGGCGACGGGTCGGTCTGGGCTGCGCTGGCCTGCAAGGTCATGGCGGCCAGCGGTGTGCGCAGCTCGTGCGCCACATCCGAGGCAAACGCACGCTCCCGCTCGGCCTGGCGCTGCAGGCTGTCCACCAGCGCATTGATGGCTGTCACCGTGCTGTTGAATTCCCGAAAGCGGTGCTCGGCGTCCAGCCGCTGCCCGGCAATGCCCTCCAGTGCCGCCACCTCGCTGGACAGCTGGTCGAGCGGACGCAACCCCCGGCGAATCGCCCACCACAGCGCCAGGGCCACCAGCGGAAAAATCAGCAAGGCCGGCGCGGCCACATGCTCGGCGATGTCCTTGCCCAGCTCGCCGCGCTGGCGAATGTCCATCAAGACCGCGATGCGGCGCTCATGGCCATTCTGGCCGATGGCCACGGTGTACAGCCGCCGTTCGCTGTCGCCCTCTGGCGAACGGTGCACCACCGTGGCGAACCCGTGCCCGGGAATATCGCTGGCCTGAAGACCATCAATCAAATGGTGGCTGTCGATGACCAACCGCCCGTCCAGCCAGTCCATCACCGCCACATCCTGCAGGTACTCGTGCCGCATGGCGTTCAGCACCGCCGGCTCCAGCGCCACCTGCGAAGCGGGTACCGTCTGCAGCCACAGGCGCGCCACCGACACCAGCTGCCCG